>JAUHYN010000857.1 GCA_030426505.1 bacterium
TCTGGCGCTTGATCGCCCTCGACTGGGACGGGCGCTACGTCAGCGGCACGTTCGCCCGCTGGGTCCTCACGCTCACCACGCTCCTGTTCGTCCCCGCCGTCGTGGCCGGGCTCGCGTTCGGCGGCGTGATGCAGGCGGTGGGGATGGGCCTGATCGTCCTCGCGTCGGGCTTGTCGATCCTGATCCCCGGGCTCGCGCTCACCGCGATCGCGGACACGGGCGTCGTCGTTTCGCAGGCGGTCCACACCACGGTGCAGCGCCGCGCGGCGCGGTCGAACCCGGAGGCGGGCAGCGTCTCGGTGATCGGTGACGACGAAGCGGGTGCGCTGAGCGAGCCGGTCGAGCCGGGTGCGTTGAGCGCGCTGCCTTCAACCGTCGACTGAGACGGCGTCGAGCGCGAGGAGCACCGAGCGCGTGAGGCTCCCGTTCCGGATGGGGAGGATCTCCTGGTACGCCTCGGACTTCGACATCGCCATGAGCGCGCCGCGCGTCGGGTACTCCACGAGGAGGACTTCGTCCCAGCGGTCGTGTTCGGTGCCGAGGAGGAGCTGCGTGCCGAGGCCCATGAAGCGCAGGGTCCCGCCGACCTCGGCGACGAGCGGGCGGGCGCGGCGCATGTACTCGGCGTAGCGCTCGCGGCCGCCGTCCGGGTCGAACGCGAGCAGGTTGAGCATCACGACGGGGCCCTCGGCGGCGTGCTGCGCGAATGCGTGGAACTCTTCGACGTTGGGTTCGGTCACGCGGATATTATCGATCGGGTCGGTCGCATGGGGTAGGCTCTCGCGTCGATGCGCGTGGTCGCGAGTTTGGCCAGCCTGGCGTTGGTCGGGTGCTCCGGGCTCACCGGGGGCGGTTCCGTGTCCGCGGACTTCTTCGTCGACGACTGTCCGCCCGGCACCGATCGCAACCTCGACGACTACGGGTACGAGGCGGACTGGCTCGCGACGGAGCGCTACGCGGGCGTGGTGATCATCCAGATCATGGAGTACCGCGTGCGCATCGAAGAGACGGACAGCGTCGCCGTGCGCGTTGGGCTCGACGAGTTGATCGAGGCGGGCACGCTCCAGTACGCGGACGGAGAAACGCGCATCGTGTTGACCGATCCGTCGACGCCGCTGACGTTGCCGCTGTCGTTCGGCGAGGGGCGCGCGAACGCGACGATCAGTTTGTTCCAGACCTGCCCGAACTTCCCCACGCTCCACGCGACGTCCGGGACCCTCACGATCACCGACTTCGATCTCGCGGTCGACGCCGAGGACACCGGGATCGACGAACACGTCGCGGGCTCGCTCACGGCGACCGTGGCGCGCTCCGACGATCTGATGACGGCGGCCGGTCTGGTGACCTCCGACTTCGACTTCGAGCCGCCCAAGCGGCCGACCATCTCCTTCAAATGAGTGACGCTCTCACGTACGTGGCGGTCGACGTCACGCTGCCCGACACCCTCACCTCGGACGACGACACGTTCGACATCCTCTGCGGCGCGCTGTTCGAAGCGGGCGCCGCGGGGCTCGAGGTGCAGGACGCGGGATCGCCGGTGGTGGTGGTCGCGTCGTTCGAGCTCGCCGAGGACGTCACGGCGCGCGTCGAAGAGGTCCTCGCCGACGTCGGCGTCGAGGGCGCGACGGTCGCGCGTCGTTCGCTCGAAGAGATCGACTGGTCCACGCACTGGAAGCAGCACTTCGCGCCGATGCAGTTCGGCGGGCTGTGGGTGGTGCCGTCCTGGATCG
Source organism: bacterium (assembly GCA_030426505.1). Taxonomy (GTDB): domain Bacteria; phylum Myxococcota; class Kuafuiibacteriia; order Kuafuiibacteriales; family Kuafuiibacteriaceae; genus JAUHYN01. The sequence goes on from JAUHYN010000857.1 coordinate 1,731, forward strand.
AACCGCCGGACGACGCCGCGTACGGGCTGCGCATCGATCCCTCGAGTGCGTTCGGGACGGGACAGCACGTGTCGACCGGATCGATCCTCGATTGGATCGTCGAGCTGAAGCCCGATCGGCCGGTGCTCGACGTGGGCTGCGGCACCGGGATCCTCGCGCTCGCGTCGCTGCTGGTCGGTGCGCCGCGCGCGGTCGGAGTCGACAACGATCCGGAGGCAATCCTCGTGTCGAACGAGAACGCGGAGAAGAACGCGCTCGTGGATCGCGTGGCGTTCTCGACCACGCCGATCGAGGAGGTCGAAGAGACGTTCGCGTTCGTGGTGGCGAACATCCTCGCGGGGCCGCTGATCGACATGGCGCCCACGCTCGCCGCGCGGCTCGCGCCCGGCGGGCGGCTCGCGTTGTCCGGCATCCTCGGGACGCAGGCGGAAGACGTCGCCGCGGCGTACGTCGCGGCGGGCCTCGAGCTGGAGAAGATCGAGCCGCGCGCGGAGTGGGTGCGCATCGATCTGCGGCGGAGCTGACTTGCGGAGGCTCGTCCTCTCCGAGGCCGTGCTCGACGCGGGCCCGCTGAAGCTCCCGTCCGACGCCGCCCACTACCTACGCGACGTGCTGCGCCTCGAAGCCGGGACCAAGCTCGAGCTCACGGACGGCGCAGGCCGGGTCGCGATCGCGTCGATCGATCAGAGCGACAAGCGCGCGGTGGTGCTCGCCGTTGAGGCGCCGCGCTTCGTCCCGCGCCCGGCGCGATCGCTCACGTTGATCCAGTGCGTGGCGAAGGGCGAAAAGATGGATCAGATCGTCCGCCAGACCACGGAGCTCGGTGTGTCGCGGATCGTCCCGGTGATCAGCGAGCGCGCGGTGGCGCGTTCGATGGGCCGGCAGGATCGTTGGCGTCAGATCGTGGACGACGCGGTGCGTGTGTCGGGCCGCGCGTGGCGCCCGGAGCTGCGCCCGGTCACGGCGCTCGTGGATCTGTTGGCGGAGCCCCGCGCCGCGGCGTCGTGGGTGTTCGCGCTGGGCGGCGCCGAGCCCTACGCGACGCCCCGGGTCGATGACTTGGAGGTGATCGTGGGTCCGGAAGGCGGGCTTACGCCGTCGGAGATCGAAGCGGCGCGCGCGGCGGGCTTCCGCTCCGTGTCGCTCGGCGAGCACACGCTGAGGACGGAGACGGCAGCGGCGGCGGTGACGGCGTTGGTGATGCTGGGGGCGTGACGGTCAGTCGTCGTCGCGGGTGATCGGCGCGAAGGTGTCGAGTGGCAACGGTGGGCCGGGGGCGTAGTAGGTGCCGCAGGGCGCGGATTGGCACTCGGGCCAATCGACGTAGAGCGGTTCGTCGATGCGCGGGCCGAGTTCGAATAGCTCGTCACCGCGGATGAGCCATGGAGGCGGTTCTTCGTTCGCGACCCTCGCCGCCACCACGGGGTCCTGACAGTTCGAGTCGTTGTAGTAGGTGGCGCCGGTCGCGATTGCGGTCGGCATGCACACGTGTCCGTCGCCGACCGACCGAACGAAACACTCGCGATTCAACGCGCTGTCGTAGAAGCGGCTCCTGAACTGCGTCTCGAAGCCGTCCGAAGTGATGACGCGGAGGTTCTGGATCCGATCATCACCCACGCGCTCGTACGGAATCGCGGGAAATGAATCCATCGGTCGGGGCACGGTCTCGTAGACGGTCGCCGTCCGCACCTCACAGGTCCCGTCGGGGGCTTCGATCGCCCACTCACCGAACGATCCCTGGGCATCGGTGAGGCTCCGGAACTCGCGGTCGCAGCTGATCAGGCTGGTGATCATCACGACATCGCCATCGCCGTCGCCGTCGCACTCCGAAATACCGGTGAGCTGCACGCGCGAAGTCCGCTCCCCGCACCCGGTCTCGAGAACGGCGTCGGCCGCTGACCTGATTCGGAGGCAGCGAGATACGCCATCGGGCCCCGCGCTGGTGCCGGAGCAGCCGACCTGAGTCGCCTCGTTCTCGAAGCGGGCGTCGTACACGACGCCCGACTCCGTTCGGTACGCCGAGATCGACAACTCGGAAGAGATCGGCACCAAGAACGGCTCGAACGCTTCGAAGGTATCCGAGGGTACGCGCTGCACTGCGTAGACGGGCTCCGTCTCGAGGTTGTCTAGGCAGTTCCCGTCAGGCCAAAGGATGAACGACCTCTCCAGGAGTCGACCCTTCTCGGTCATGCGGTAGCGCGGCGGTTCGCACGACTCTGATTCCCGAAGGAGGAACCGCTCCGCCCCGTTCCGAAACAGGCTCGCGGGCGTGGTGCAGTCCTTGTCCGAGAAATAGGACCACTCCGTCGCAACGGGCGCGATCTGAAAGCAACGCATCGTCCCGTCCTCGTCGGGCCGGACGCGACACGGCACTTGGAGCTTCGTATCGAAGAACCCGCGCGCCACGAACGTGTGAGCGCCCTTCAGAAACCGCGCCTTTCTGACCCGGCTCTCCGGACTTCACCCGAAAACTGGCGACGACGATCTTCGTG
>JAUHYN010000858.1 GCA_030426505.1 bacterium
AGCGAACCTGCGCCGCGTCGACGCTCGCCGCGCGTGCGAGGCGCGCGAGGTCCGGCAGCGTGGCCGCGTCGGCGAGCGCGGGCGGCAGCGGATTCGCGAGGAACGCGCGCGTGGAGGCGCCGTCGTCGATCCCGATCTCGATGCAGCGCGCCGCGAGCCGGAGGACGCGCGCGTCGCCCCACCAGTCGTGCCACGCCGCGAGATCCACGCTGCCCTCCAGCGCGGCGAGGCTCTCGTCGTCGCCGGAGAAGAGCGCGGGGGCCTTCGTCTTCCAGTCGCTCGCGGCGTCGCGGACGCGTTCGCCGAGCGGCGCGCTCCGCGCGGCGTCGTAGCGTCGAGCGCGGGGCTCCGTTGCGACGGCGACGAACGCTTCGAGCTCGGACCTCGCGTCCTCGAGCGGGCCCCACCCGCGGAACATCGTATCGATCGTGCGATGGCGTCGGTCGCGGCTATGCGCCACTTCGCGCGTGTGGAACGCCGCCACGTAGCGCATCACGTCCGGGTGGGCGCGGACCTCGGGCGCCAACGTCTCGAGGTACGCCGAGACTTCGTTGTAGCCGGTCGCTTGGATGTCGAGCCCGCGAAGTACGAGGCCGAGTCGCGTGGCGTGCGCCTGCGCGTTCAGGTGAACGGGCGCCGGCCACTTCGCGGGGGAGGGGTGGTTCGAGAAAAGCGCTTCGATCGTGTCGTCCGACAGCGTCTTCAGCGCGGGGTCCTGTCGCTTCAATGCGGCGTCGAGCTGGGCGGCGTCGAGCCGCGTGGTGCCGAGTTCGCCGGCGAGCGGCCGTTGTGGCAGCGGGTCGACGAGGAGGCGACCGCGCGGCCCGAGGTCGACCTCGCGCACCGACGGATCGTAGGCGCGTTGGATCTGCGCGAGCAGGCCGCGCGTCTCGGCCGTGTCCGGCGTGCGCGTTGCCCACCACTCGAAGCCGATCTTGCGCTTGATGAAGTGGTCGAAGTCGATCTCCAGGCCGCGCGCGACGGCCTTCGTCATCGCGAGCACCAGTTCGGGGTTCGACTCGTGCGCCTTCACGGCGTCGAACACCTGGTCGGTGCTCAGCGTCGCGTAGACGGCGTCCGAGAGGCGCAGCGCCGCGGGGCCCTTCGCCACGAGGTCTTCGAAGGGCTCCGCGTCGAACGTCTGCCGCCCCATCGGTCCGTACACGGCGGCGCCCGCCGCCTTGCGCGCGCGCGGCGCGGCGTAGGGCTCGGGCATCAGCGCGCGGAGCGCTTCGACCGTCTCCTCGGAGAGCCGCGAGGTGGGCTGCGCGAGGCGCCCGAGGACCTGTCGCCCCGACGAAGACTCCGTCAGCGCCGCGCGGACGCGGGGGTCCTCGGTCGGGAACGCGACCTCGTGCCCGAGCTCCGAGGCGCGGGCCGCGATGCGGGCGATCGAGAGCGCGGCGCTCCCCTTACCCAATAGCGCGACCCACGCATCCGGCGCCTTCCACGTGTCGGCGAGCCGCTCGACAGAAGGGTCGTCCAGCGCGAGCTCCTCGGAGTCCGACCTCGCGATCGACTGCGCGATCCGATGCGGGCTGGCGGACACCTCGCCGAGCGGTCGCGCGAGTTCCGCGCCGTTCGCGACGAGTGCGTCCGACTGGAGGGCGCCGCCCGCGAACGGAATCGAGCTCGGGGACTTCGCGTAGGCGTGCGCGAGCCGAAGGAGCACCGACGCCGCCTCGGGCGTGCTGGGCAGCGCGTTCGCGACGACCGACCAGTCACCGACGATCGACGCGTCGAGCGACCCGACCTGCTCTTGGCCACGCGCGAACGTCCGGACGAGGTTGAGTCGGTGCGCTTCCGGTGCGTGTTCGACGAGCTCGGAGAGCATCGGGTGTTCGGCGGCGGCGAAGAAGCGTCGAACGGAGGCTTCGTCCGGCGCGAAGGGCGTCGAGCCGTCGCGGGCCGCCTCGACGAGCTCGTCGGCCGACGCGTGCGCGGTGTTGCCCACCGCGTCCGGGGCTTCGCGGGCGGGGCCCGATCGAACCTGAAGTGCTTTGCGCAGCGCGCCTCGCATCTCGTCGGGCAGCGGGACCTGGTGAGACAGCGCGAGCCGCGCGCCGTGGAGCGCTGCGATGTCGCCGAGCGACCGCGCCACGGAGACCGCGTCGTAGTAGCGCCCGAGCGTCGCGCCCGCGCTGCAGGTCGCGCCGGCGATCCGCCCCCCGAACGTGATCCCGCTGGACGACGCCGCCCGCAGCGTCGCGAGGACTTGCCGCGCCTCCGCGAGCTCCGCCGCCTCTTCGCGCGGCGCGGTCGTGAGCGTCCGGGCTCGAGGGGGCAGGGCGCCCGACACGGACACGGGCTCCGCGTCCTTGGGAGGGACCGCGACCGGGAGGACACGACCCGAAGCACCGAGAGCACGTGCGCGCATGTAGGATACTTCGGCGCGGGCCCCCTGCGTTGTGCTGGAACTGAGTGACGGAGGCTGAACACCGATGCAGCCGTCCGCAGCTCCGCGTCCACGCTCGTCACGTCGACGCGCGGGTTCGCGAGAGTCCCTACAGCAGGTCCACGTCGATGTCGGCGGAGACCGACTTCATGTACTGCTCCGCTTCCGACGCGGACGCCGACGTCGGCGGCGGATTCGGCTGAGCCGGCTTCACCGGTTGCTGCTGGGCCTGACGAATCCTTACCTCGAGCTGGCGTTGCGCGCCGTCGATCATCAACGCGTTCGCGGCGTTGAAGGTCTGCATCGAGATGAAGTTGCCCTCCGCGCCGCTGTTGACGTGCATGGTCTTTGCGACGTCGAACATGGTCGACATGTGGTCCGCGAAGTCCGACGCCATCTGCATGTCGACCTGGAACACCGGGGCCTGAGGGCCGGGCTGCGGGTTGCGCGGCTGCGACATCGCCAGCTCGTTGCCGTCGTTGCCACCGACGTTGGCGTTGTTGTTCGCGTTGACGTTGTTGCTCTTCTTCGCCGCGCCGTTCGCCGCGTCGAGGCGAGCACGCTGCTTTGCGTAGTGCTCCTTCTGCTTTTGCTTGTAGTCCGCGTTGCCCTTACCGCCCGCCGGATTCTGCAGCCCGTACGCGGCCTTCTTGTTCTTGTTCTTCGCCTTCGCGTTGTTGCCGCCCTTGTTCTTGTTCTTGTTCTTCTTGCCGAAGATCCAGAGGCCGCTCGGGTCGATGTTGTTCGCGGGGTTGTTGCCGCAGTACGCGTAACCCGTCGAGGCCTCGCCGAGGTTGCCCATCGCACCCGCGCCGGACGTGACGAATGCCGGGTCGAATCGATCCCAACGCCCCGTCACCGGGTCGAGCTCACGGAACCGCATGTGTACGAGGCCCGTCGTCTTGTCCTGCTCCTGGCCGGTGAAGCCGTAGGCCGACACGTAGCCCTCCTGCGACCGGAGCTGACCGTGCATCCGGAACGACTGCCGCCCGCGGACCTCGCCGTCCGCGTCCGTCGCCGCGACGAAGCTGCCGAGGTGGTCGCCGTGCAGGAACGTCGTCGCCGACTCCTCCTCCGCGAGGAGACGGTTCGCCGCCGCCGCGAGCACGTACTCGGCGCGGAGCATCCCCGCCGTGAGCGCGTCGCCCGCGTCGACCTTCGCGTTGCCGTTCGCGTCGCCGTAGATGCTCGCGCCGAGTGACGTCGCCTCGCGCACCGCGATCCGCGGCCCGTGAACGGAGACAAACGTCGCGCTCACACCGTCACGGACCTCGAAGCGGTTCAGGCCGTACAGCACCAGGGTGCCGTCCGCCGCCATCTGCACCACGCGGTCCGTCGCGCCGTACGCGTGCATGCCCCAGGCCTCGCCTTCGCGAGAGATGCCCGTGATGCGGCCCAGCTCGTCGCGCGCGAACGTCGCGCCGTTGCGACCGATCAGCTGCCCGGCGTCGTCGTAACGCAGCGCGAGGTCGCCCATCGAGGTCACCGCGAGCGGTCGGTCGGCGTCATAGGTCTGCGCCACGCCGCCCTGCGCGACGATGCGGTCCAGGACGTCGAGCTCGAACTGCTCCGAGACGGCGTCGGCGTAGGTCGCTTCGACGGTGCGGTACCAGTCGTCGAGCTTCGTGAAGGACGACAGGTCGATGCTCGCCCCGGCCGTGTCCGCCACCTCGACGATCAGGCTCGCGCGGTTGCGGACCAGGTCGAGGTCGTGGATGCGGTTGCCCGCGCCGTCGAGGTGACGGATGCGGTCGATGCGCATCAGGTCGTCGTACATCGTGTGCTCCTCGGCGCCGTTCGCGAACGTGACGAGGTCGGGCATGTCG
>JAUHYN010000859.1 GCA_030426505.1 bacterium
CGCCCTCCTCCAGGCGACCGGCCACGACCCCTACCCGTTCTTCCCGAAGCCCCACAACAAGGTCTACGCGTACCTCGGCAACGCGACCTTTGCCGGGAACGCGCTCGCGCTCATCGCGCCGATCTCCGCCCTCGTCGCGATCGTCGCGATGGTGAAGACGATCAAGACGGGCCTCGAGGACGAAGACGTGGGCCCGTCGATCATCGCGATCGCGTTCGCGTCCACCGCGCTGATCCTCGCGCTCCAGATCGCCCCCGCGTGGTGGGCCGAGGGCAAGGCCGGCGTCTCGGAGGAGACGCAGCAGGCCTACTTCAAGTTCGGCGTGGCGGCCTCCTTCGCGGTGACGCTCCTCCTCGGCGCCCTCGGGAGCTGGGGGCCGGCGTCGATGCGCCTCGCCTCGCGCTCCACCCGCCGCATCGTGGACGGCGCCGCCGCCGGCGCGCTGCTCGCTGCGGCGATCGGGATCGGTATGGGCCTGTTGTTCACGCGCACCCGCGGCGCGTGGGTCGGGACGACCTGCGCGACCGTCGGCGGGCTCGTGCTGCTCCCCGGTCTATTCAAGCGAACGCGCTACTACGGCGTGGTCCGCGGGCTGTGCTGGGGCTCGCTCGCGTTCGTGGTGGTCTTCATGACCACGTTCGTCCTGAAGGCCGAGTCGTTCTGCTCGGATCCCAAGTCGCGGTGCATGCTGATCGCGAACACCATCCGCTCGATCCCGGCGGCGTTCGATCCGAACCGCACGGACTTCGGTAAGGGCCAAGGCACCCGCCGCTACCTGTGGTCGGAGAGCCCGCGTGTCCTCGTGGACCACGGGGACACGCTGGATCGCATCTTCGACGACCGCGCGTACGCCGCGCGCTACGCCAAGCAGATCGAACAGCTCGGCCTCGGGCTCGATCCGCAGAGCGCGCCGACGAAGGAAGACCGCGAGAGTGAGAAGGCCTGGCGCACGATCGCGGTGTGGCCGTTCGGGATCGGGATCGAGACGTACCGATACGCGTTCATGAGCCACAAGAGTAAGCGGCTCGAAGCGCTCGACCCGATGACCAACCACGACAACCCGCACAACAACTACCTGTACGTGTTGGCGTCGTTCGGGGTGGTCGGCTTGCTCGCGTACCTGTGGGTGCTCTATCGGCTGCTCACGGTGAGCTTCTCGCGCTTCTGGCGCGCGCCGCGCCGCGCGATCGTGGACCACGGCGCGGGGCCGGAGCCGGACCTCGTGACCAAGTGGACCTTCGAGGAGTCCGCCGACCCGCCGCGCCTCGTGCTGGAGACCGAGGACCCGCGTCGCATCAAGCAGTCGCTGGAGACCGCCGGGATCGAAGCGACGTTCAAGCTCGAGAACGACCGCGTCGTCCTCACCGACTTCGACGCGAAGACGATCCTCGACGCGATCGCGCGCGCGCCGATCGAGGGCGAGTCGACCATCGCGGACCGCGCGATCGCGTTCGGCGTGGTGACGTCGTTCTTCAGCTACTCGGTCTACTCGATCGCCGGCTTCGACTCGGTCGCCTGCTCGGTGTTCCTGTACTTCATGCTCGGCTGCGCGGCGGTGTTCTTCGAGCCCACCGTCGGGGAGCGCCTGCGGCCGATCGGCGTGCAGATCAAACGCCAGTGGGCCGAGTTCCGCGGGCGGGATCCGGAGGCGGTCGAGAACGTCTCGCCGATCGTCCTCTCCGCGATCCTCGCGCTGCTCGGCGTGATCTTCCTCGGGCCCTTCCCCGGCGGCGCGCTGCAGGGCGCGAAGATGACGTGGGACGCCGAGGTCGCGTTCGTCGGCGCGCGGCGCGTCTCGGCGAAGGAAGGCATCCAGGGCAAGCTCGACGCGCTCGCCGAGGCGGTGCGCATCCACCCCTACGAGAGCTACTACAAGCAGGAGCTCGGCCGGACGTACGCCGACGCCGCGCGCGCGTACACGCGTCAGGCGATGGCGCTCGCGCGCAAGGGCAAGGCGGACGAGGCGCGCGCCTACCGCGCCCAGGGCGAGGCGTTCGCGAAGCGCGCGACGGCCACGCTCTACGCCGCGCTCGACCACGCGTGGGCGCCGGAGAACATCTTCATCACCGCGTTCCAGATGCACTACGCGATCGGCGAGATCGAAGAGGCGGAGGCGGCGCTCGAACAGGCGCTCGTCCACAGCCCGCACCTCGGCGCGGTGCGCGGTAACCTCGCGGTGCTGAAGATCGAGCGCGGCGGCTTCGAGGAAGCGAAGAAGGACGCCGAGTGGGTGCTCGAGGTCGACCCGCGCAGCGCGATCGCGCACCGGGTGATGGGCCAGTACTACACGCACACCAAGGAGTGGGCGAAGGCGAAGGCCCACCTCGACAAGGCCAAGCGCTACGGCCGCGGCGACCGCGCCGTGGACCGCGCGATCCAGATGATGAACGAGGCGAAGGCCGCCGCCGAGAGCTCGACGACCGCCGAGTGACCGCGGGCTACTTCGGCCCGACCGAGGTCCCGTCCCCGCCGGCGACCGCCGACACGAACTTCACCTCACCGCCCTTCAGCTCCACGACGACCGCGCGCCCCACGGTGTCGCCGCGCTCGTCGAAGCCGAGCGTCCCGGTGACCCCGTCGACCGCGGGTCCGTCCTGCAGCGCGGCTTGGATCGCCGCGCGATCGTCGGCGCCCGCGCGTTCGATCGCGAGCACCGCGACGCGGGCCGCGTCGTAGCCGAGCGCCGCGAGCGCGCTGGGTTGTTCGTTCATCTTCGCGAGGAAGGCGGCGTCGAACCGCTTCACGGCGGGGCGCGGCTCGTCGGCAGCGAAGTGTGTGGTGAAGCGGCTCCCGTCGAGGACGTCGCTCGCCGCGCGGACCTCGTCGGTGTCCCAGCCGTCGGCGCCGAGGAAGTGCCCGGTGAAGCCGAGCTTCCGAGCGGCGCGCACGATGCGGAGGATCTCTTTTTCGTACGCGGGCACGTAGATCGCCTCCGGGTCCGGCGCGAGGAGCGTCTGGATCGTGGTCTCGACCTCGTTGTCACGCGCCTCGAACGACGCGCTCGCGACGACCTGGCCGCCGCGGGCCTCGAACGTCTTCGACATCGCGTCGGCGAGGCGCACCGAGTACGTGCTGCCGACGTCGCGCAGCACGGCGATGCGCTCGAGCTTCAGCGTCTCGCGCGCGTGGATCGCCATCGCGTGCGCCTGGAACGGATCCTTGAAGCAGATGCGGTAGACGTGCGCGCCGGACGCCGTGAGCTCCGCGGCGGTGGCCGAGGGGCTGATCATCGGCGTCTTGGCGCGCTCGGCGACGGACGCCATCGCCACCGCCGAGACCGACGACACCCCGCCGATCAGGATCTTCGCGCCGTGCTGGACGATCGCCTCCTCCGCCGCCTTGCGCGCGCGCTCCTTGTCGCCGCGATCGTCGACGTACTGCACGCGCACCGGCTTGCCGAGGAGGCCGCCGCTGTCGTTCGTCTCGAGGACCAACAGATCGATCCCGGACTTCACCGCCACGCCGTAGCTCGCGCGCGGGCCGGTGAGCGGGAGGACGGCGCCGATCACCACGGCCTGTGCGGCCGGCGAGCGCGGCGTCTTCATCCGCGACGACGGCGGACACGCGACAGTGAGCGCGGCGAGGAAGGGGACCGCCGCGGGCCCGAGGCGACGCGCGTTCAAGTGATCAGCGTCCCGACGACCCAGAGGATCAGGACCATCAGGACGAACAGCCCGAGCCCGATCTTCCACATCATCGGCATGCCGCCCTCGTCCTTGACGGCGTCCTCTTTGCGGAAGGCGTAGAAGCCGAGGATGGTCCCGACCTGGTTGAGGTACTTCTGGATGCGCTCGTCGCCGGGGTTCGCGTCCTTGAGCTCGCGGTAACAGCGGACGGCGAACTCGATCTGCTTCGCCTCGAGGCACGACTTGATGAAGACCTGGTGCGCTTCGTCGTCGTCGAGGCGATCGCGCACGGTCGTCCAGTGTTCCTGGAGCGTGCGGTTGTCCGATGATCCGCTCACCGCGCGCGTCGCCGCGGACTGGGCGCGGATCACGACTTGGGCGATCGCGGGCGTCGTGATGTCGCGCGCCTCGTCGACGAACTGCCTCAGCGGATCGACGTCGAGCTCTTGGAGCTTGAGTTGAAGCGTCGACGTCAGGCCGTCCACTCCGACCACGCGCCCCGCGACCTCGACCTCGCGGCTCGACTGCGTCGTGAACCGCGAAGACACCTTCGTCCCGAGCGCGAGCGGCGCCTTGGTATCCAGGACGACCT
>JAUHYN010000860.1 GCA_030426505.1 bacterium
GCCGGGTGGGAGCCAGCCGTGGCCGAAGCCCGAGCGCGCGTGCGACGCGCGGATCTCCTTCTCCCAGGCCTCGGGATCGCCGCGCTCGTTCGACATGATCACGTAGATACGCTCGCGGCCGATCTTCTTGTCCAGCTCCAGGCTGTCCGGGAGCAAGTGCGATCCGGGGCGCAGCTCGCCGAGCTCGTTCGGGCGGTACAGCACGTCGACCTCGCCGGACGCCTCTTCGAGGATCACGGTGAGGAAGCCGCCGCTCGGATCGTCGACGGTGATGCGGATGCGATCGCCGGGGTGGAGCGCCTTGGTCGCGTCGAACAGCTCGGGCTCGCCGTCCGCGAGCACCGCCGCCTTCACGCTCATCCCGCCCTTGGTGCGAATGCCGCTCGGGGCGTCCGGCGCGCCGGCCGGCGCCAACACGATCGCGGCCGCGGCCGCCGCGACCACGCCCACCGCGATCGACGACCACGCGAACCACGGCTTCTTCTTCGCGGCCCCCGCCTCGTCGACGAGCGACCGGAACGAGCGACGTCGCGGGTCGTGCAGGAACGCGGCGCGCTCTGCGCGGCGCTCGTCGAGGTACTCGGACAACGCAGCATCCTCCTTCGCGGCGGCTTCGATGATCGCGGCGCGATCCGCGGCGAGCTCGCCCACCACGTAGTCCTCGAGCTCCGTCGCCGTGTACGGCTTGTTCGAAGTGTTCATGCGCTCTGCTCCTCGAGGATGCGCCGCGAGCGATCCAGGAACTGACTCAGGCGACGCGCCACGGTCCGCTCCGACAGTCCGGTCTGCATCGAGATCTCCTTCACCTCGAGCTCGTCGAAGTAGCGCATCACGACGATCTCCTGGATCTTGGTCGAGAACAGCGCGAGCAGTCGGGTGACGGTCTTCTTGTGGGCGAGGTGGGCCTCGATCGTCTGCGGGACCACGCCGTCGTCGCTCGGCTCGTTGGTCTCGTCGAGGGCGTTGTGGGCGTGTTTCTTCCGGACGCGTAGCTCGTCCATGCAGACGCGCGTCGCGATCGTGAAGAGCCAGGTGCGCGGGTGGCACTCGGCGCGGTAGCTCGACCGGTACTTGATGGCGCGGACGAACGTCTGGTGCATCGCGTCCCAGGCCTCGGCGTCCGTGCGTACGAACTGCCGACACCGGTGGAGAACGCTCTCCCCGTAGCGACCGTAGAGATCCTCGATTTCATCGACTGTCAGCCCCGACACTTCGTTTGGCCCCGATGGCTCATCCTCGATGGATTCGACCGACCCCGGCTTTCGAGCCTGCCAGAAAAACGCGCGCCGCTCAGGGCGCGCAGGTCGACGTGAGGACCCGGGCGAGCGGGGGGCACTTCCAGTCCGGGGCGCCGGCGGCGCGCGCCGCCTCCTCGAGCGGGGCGTAGCGGCCGGACGGGGGCGCCGCGAAGGCGTCGGCGAGCGCCGCGCGGACGGGCGTGGCGTCCGGATCTTCCGCAGCGATCGCGGGGAGATCCGCCGCGGGGCACGCCGGCGCGGACAGCTCGGCGATCGAGGCGGCGCGACACAGGGCGTCGTAGCCGTCGAGCTCGCCGCAGGGGGCGAGGCGGCACCAGAAGGTCCGGACCGGGTCGCCCCGGTAGATGCGGTAGCCGGCCGCCCCCGCGAGGCCGAGGGCGGCGAGAACGCCGAGCCCGATCGAGATCCACCGGCGCGCCACGGCCCCAGTGGACCGCGCGCGGGGCCGCGGCGCAAACCGCTCCGATCGAATGTGGGGGATCATCGGCGGATGCCCTACCCGGCGCGGCCGTGGCACCCTACGCCGATGCCGAACGACGTGGGTCGGATCCTCCAGAAGCTGCAGGAGGCGCAAAAGATCCGCGCGCGCGACATCGACGCGCTCTTCGAGGCGACGCCGTCCGACAAGACCGACAAGTACCGCGACGAGGTCGACGCGCTGATCTCCGCGCGCTTCGACGCGTTCACCGACAAGGCCGGGCGCCGCGTCGTCTCGCGCTTCCGCACCACGCTCCCGACCGCCGCGCGCCTCGAGCACAAGGGCGTCGAGAAGCTCGACGTCGAGGAGGCCTCCGGCGTGGCGCCGTTGAAGGACGGGCGCCTGTTGGTGATCGACGACTGCCGCGGCGTGTTCTTCGTCCGCGCGAACGGCAAGGCGAAGGCGCTGTTGTCCGCGAAGGACGACGACCACCCGCACTACGCTCCCGAGCTCGCGGACCTCGAGGGCATCACGGTCGACGCCGACGAGAAGAACGCCTTCGTCGTATCGGAGGGCTCGCGGACGATCTTCCGGATCCCGCTCTCGGGGCGCGGCAACGACATCGAACCCGGCGCGCCGATCGCGCTCGGCTCGCTGCCGCCGCTCAACGACGGCTCGGTGAACGGCTGGGAGGGCGTCGCGATCCTGCCCGGGCGCTTCACCGACGGCGAGGATCGCCTGGTCGCGATCCACGAGGCCGATCCGCCGCAGATCGCGATCTTCGACATCCCCGCGGACGGGAGCGACGGCACGCTCGAGCCGGTGCAGTCGTTCAAGGTGCCGCGCCAGGCGCGCGATCACCTCGTCGACATCAGCGACGTCGCGATCCACCCCGAGACGGGGAACGTGTTCTGCCTCAGCGATCGGCAGCGCACGATCGTGGAGTTCGAGCTGAAGAAGCACACGCAGCCGCAGCGCGGCGGCTTGATCGAGAACCTCACCGTGGAGCTCGTGGGCGTCACGGACATCCCCGACTCGAAGGGCACGAAACCCGAAGGCATCGGCTTCGATCCGGACTCCGGCGACGTCATCGTCGTCGCGGAGAAGAACCGCACGTCGCGGCTGCATCGCTTCGAGCAGAAGTAGCCGGACCGCACGCGAAGTTTCCTTTTGGCTCGTTCGATCGCAGGCTGTGCGCCGTGATCCGCGGGCTCGATACGCAGCACCTGCGCGCGGATCTGGTGGCGGGCCTCACGGTCACGCTGGTCGGCCTCCCGCAGTGCCTGGCCTACGCGCTGGTGGCCGGCCTCCCGCCGGCGTACGGGCTCACCACCGCGGCGGTCGCGGGCTTCGTGGCGGCGATCGTCGGCGCGGCCCCGAACATCGCGACCGGGCCGACGAACACCACCGGCCTCCTGATCCTCGCCGCGCTTGCGCCGTACCTCGGACCGCAGGGGCTCCTCGAGCAAGACAACTTGCACCTCCTCGCGAGCCTCGTGTTGATGGCGGGTGCGCTCAGAATCCTCCTCGCGCTCGCGGGCGGCGCGGAGCTGGTGCGCTTCATCTCGACCTCGGTGCTCACCGGCTTCACCGCCGGCGCCGGGATCCTGATCGCGCTGATGCAGCTCGACGAAGCGCTCGGGCTCACGACGGTGCGCGGCACGAATCTGTGGACCCAGGTCGCGTCGATCGCGGACGCGAGCGACTCGCCGAAGGGCGCCGCGATCGTGATCGCGGTGGGCACCATCATCGCGGTCGAAGCGGGGCGTCGCTGGGTGCCGCGTTTCCCGATGCCGTTGGTGGTGGTCATCGCCTCCGCGGTGGCCGCGCCGTGGCTGCGCGACGCCGGCTTCGCGCTCCCGATCATCTCCGACGCCGCGAAGGTCCCGAGCGGTTGGCCGCCGTTCGCGATGCCGTCGACCGACGTCGCCGTGTACGCGGACTTCTTCCTCCCCGCGTGCGCGATCGTGATGCTCGGGACGCTGGAGCTCACGGTGACGCTCCGCCGCACGCCGGAGCCGCCGTCGACGAAGCGCGAGATCCTCGCGCAGGGCGCGGGCAACGTCGCGGGCGCGTTCTTCGGCTCCATCCCGGCGAGCGCGAGCCTCACGCGGAGCGCGCTGTTGGAGTCGACGGGCGGTCGAACTTCGCTCGCGGCGATCGCGTCGGCGCTGTTCGTGGTGCCAGTGATCTTCTTCGGTGCGCAGCTGGTCGGGATGATGCCGCAGGCGAGCCTCGCGGGGATCTTGCTCATCACCGCGGCGGGCATGGTGAAGCGCCGTCGCGTCGCGCGGATCTGGCGCACGTCGCGCGCGTCGCGGTTGCTGTTCCTCGTGACGTTGGTCGGCACGATCACGCTCCCGTTCGTGTGGGCGATCCTGATCGGCGTCGGCTTCGCGCTCGCGATTCAACTCGCGTTCAGCAGCGAGCCTCGGTTCACTCTGCTCGGCTTCGATGGTGATCAACTCGTCGCGCACGCGGACGCGCCGGCCGGTGACTTCTGCGTGGTGGAGATCAGCGGCGCGATC
>JAUHYN010000861.1 GCA_030426505.1 bacterium
GGGCGGGCAGTCGCGGTCGGTCGCGCAGAAGCCGGTGCAGTAGCTGGTGTCCCGGTCGAGGTCGACGAGGCAGGTCTGGTCGGGATCGCAGTCGCTGTCGAGCGAACAGGTCCCGCCGTCGATCGACACCGAGCAGCTCGACACGCCCAACCACAGGGCGGCGATCGCGTACGGTCGCATGAGGCGCGGAGCAGACCGCATCGGGGCCGTTGGGTCCACGATCGTCGGAGGCCGGAGGGGCCCTGGAGGCCTAGAGCTGATTTGACATAACGTCCATTATGGGAAGTCGTTGGTATCGAGGCGAGGGGACGCCTGGAGGCCTCGTGCGGGCCTCTGGGACGTGCTCGTCTGGTGAGGATGACTTGCTCGGGCTCGGGCTCGGGCTCGGGCTCGGGCTCGGGCTCGGGCTCGGGCTCGGGCTCGGGGAGATTTACTCGAGGAGGCTTCGGAGCATCCACGCGGTCTTCTCGTGCAGCTGCATGCGCTGCGTGAGGAGATCGCACGTCGACTCGTCGCTCGCGCCGTCGGCGATCTTGAAGACCTCGCGCGAGGTGCGCGCGGTGGTCTCGTGGCCTTCGACGAGGCGCCGGATCATGTCCTGGGCCTTCGGGACTTCATCTTCGTCCTGGATCGACGAGAGCTCGGCGAACTTCTTGTACGAGCCCGGCGCGTAGACGCCCAGCGCGCGGATGCGTTCCGCGATCTGGTCCACGGCCATCGCGAGCTCCGTGTACTGCTGCTCGAACATGACGTGGAGCGTCTGGAACATCGGCCCGGTCACGTTCCAGTGGAAGTTGTGCGTCTTGAGGTACAGCGTGTAGCTGTCGGCCAGGACCCGGGACAGCCCGGCGGCGATCTGGGTCCGGTCTTCTTCTTTGATTCCGATGTCGATCTGCATGGTGCCTTCTGCATAGGCCGTGTCGGGGCCGCCGCGCAACGACCCGAGGCCGCATCCGCCTTGCTCGAATCGAACCCGCCCTATCTACTCGGGTGAGATGCCGATGCTGGTGGAAATGAAGGGGTACGTAGCCGACGTCTCCGGGCTGGCAGACGACCAGCTGAAGGACGACGCGACGCGGGCGCTCCAGGACCTCTACGAAGCGGACGTGGAGTACGTACGCTTTGGTTCCAGGCTCGAAGCCCTGGCCGCCCGGTTCGCGGGAATCGAGATCTGGTTCGCCGTCCAGGACGAGGACGCCGAGGTCCAGTCGCTCTACCACGTGTCCAAAGGCCGCGTGGCGTGCCTGGACGATGAGGAGCGGTGGAACGACGTTCGAGGGAAGGAGTCGGTTCTCGGCAACCTCTACAGGGTCCCGCCGGCGGAACGAGCCTTTGTCGAGGGGCGTCTCTCCGCGCGCATCGAGCGGATCCAAGACGTGAGCGCGCTCCGCGATCCCGCGGACATCCCTCGCTTCATCGAAGCGCTCGATGGTCCATCCAACGCAGGTACAGCGGGCGTGGAGGTCCGGCGCGCGCTGTATCGAGCGCTCGCGTGGCACGATAGCGAGGAGATCCGCGCGCGCTTGATCCGTGGCTTTCGAGAAGAAGGTCCCGAAGCGCAGGAGACGATCGAGTACGTTGCCCTTCGACTCCCGGGCCTGCGGGATCAGTTGCCCGAGCGCTAGAGACGTGGGCCGCGAGCGCCCGCGGGGGTTTCTGGTCACGTCTCTAGATTTCTAGTGCGCGAACGGGTTCGTGACTTCGATCGGGAGCGCCTCGAAGTCCGCCTCGTTCCGGGTGGCGAGCGTCGCCTCGGCCTGGTGTGCGATCGCGGCGATCAGCATGTCCGCCATCGTCGCGGGCCGGCCGCGCGAGGCGCGCTCGGCGAGGAACGCGCCCGCGATCACCGCCGCGCGAGAGTCCACACCGAGGACCTCGAGGCCGCCGCCGTCCGCGTCGACGAACGCCTCGAACCGCTGCTCGAGGACTTCGCGTCGACGCCCGCTCGGCAACCGCCGCAGCCCGAACACGATCTCGGCGACCGTCACCGCCGTGGTCGTGAGCCGCTCGGCGCGGCCGTCCAGCCACCGCTCGAGGCTCCGGTCGATCGTCGGCCTCATCAGCGCGGAGACGACGTTCGTATCGAGGACGATCACGACTCGAAGTCGACCGGTTCGCGCTCCGAGCCACGCTCCGGGAGCTCGACCTCGACGCCCTCGTCTCCGAACAGCGCCTGCGCGCGCTCGAGGAGCCCCGGCCCGTCCAGCCCCCCGACCGCGCTCGTCAGGATGAGGCGCGCCT
This sequence comes from bacterium, assembly GCA_030426505.1. Lineage (GTDB taxonomy): Bacteria > Myxococcota > Kuafuiibacteriia > Kuafuiibacteriales > Kuafuiibacteriaceae > JAUHYN01. Next base: position 2,242 of record JAUHYN010000861.1, read on the forward strand.
CTTCCTCCATCGAACGCCCGGCCCGCGCGGCCCGCACGCGGAGGCGCTCCTTCACGTCGTCCTCGAGCTTGCGGATCGTGAGCGTCGCCATCGCCCAAAATTCTGGAGAGCGGCGGCGTGTGCTGTCAATGACAGCAGTGACCGCGTCACAGCGGTCCGCCTCAGGGCAGCGGCCCTTCCTCCAGCGCCACGAACGCCCCGCGCTCGATCTCAGCCCCCACCTCGCGCGCCACCAAGCACGCCGGCACCTCCACGCAGCCCCGGGTCCCGCGCTCGAAGACCGTTCCACTGAAGACCTCGCCGGGCTCGTAGACACGTCCGTCGCCGATCAGCACCTTCACGCGGTCCAACCGCCGCGACACCGCGAGCTCGACCGGCGCCTCGCAAGCCGCGTCGGTGTAGTACGTGCGGACCAGCCCGCTCGTCGGGAGGCACAAGTAGCCGCTCCCCACGTAGCGCGGCTCGCACTCGACGCCGCGCTCCGCGTCGAAGAACGCGCCCGAGGCCACGGCGACCGCCTCGGTCGGGGCGCCGTCGATCCGGAACGCTTGCAGCCGGTTCGCGCCGCTGCGGGATCGCGTAACCTCGGGGAGCTCCGTCGCCGACGCCGGCGTCGCGTTGTACACCACGGCGTCGTCCTCGAGCGAGCGGCACGACAACGGTGGCATCCCCGCGAAGCCGCCCGTCGGAGCACGACTCGACACACGGTACGGCTCGACCGAACACACGCCGCGCACCGTCACGTGCCGCAGCCGATCCGCGCACCGCGACACCGCGACCTGCGTCGACGCCTCGGAACAGTCCGAGTCCCGGAACACCGGCGCCGCCTCGTCCGGCAGGCACCGCTCGCCGTCGACCGTCGTTTTGAGGAAACACCGCGCGTTCGTCGCCGCGTCGAAGAAGCCGCCGAACATCTCGAACCCGTCGGCGGCCCGGAAGACCGCCGCGCCGAGGTCGTCCGCGTACCACAGCATCACGCGCTCGAGCGCGATGAACTCCGCGTCCGGCACGCGCTCCGCCTCCGCGTACGCGCCCGCGAACACCGGCCCCGCGCGGCAAACGCCATCTTCGAGCGCGAACACCGTCGGCACGTCGCGGCCCGCGCGGAAGCGCTCGCTCACGCTCGCCTCGCACCCCGACTCCACGAGGCGCACGAACAGTGGCCCCTCGACCTTCTTCACCGCCGGCACCGTACACGCCGCGTCCGCGAACACTTCGCCGAGCGCCGCCGACGCGGCCGGGAAGCAGCGGTACTGACCGCTCGTGTCCAAGCCCGGCGTGCAGGGCGTCGCGTACCGAGTGTCGTACGTGAGTGAACCGCTGACGGCGCCGCCCTCGCCTACGAAACCCGTCGCTTGCAGCCGCGGCCCTGTCGCCGAGTCGCCGCCGTCGTCCGAACACGCCGCGAGCGCCAACGCGACGAACGCCAGCGCCGCCCGCCTCATCGCACCGGGTAGAAGAACCGCAGCGTCGGCTCGTTCGAAGCGTTGCAGACCACCGCGAGATCCGTGACCTGGTCACCGTCGAAGTCGCCGGCCGCGAACTCCGAGAGCGGCGAGCACGTGTCCGACCGACGCACCGCGCAGGTCTCCACCACGACGCCCCGCTCGGACTCGCCGAGCGCGCCGTTGCTCGCGCCCAACCACAAGTGGATCTCGCCGCTGGTGCGGTAGAGCACCGCGGCGTCGAGGTTCCTGTCGCCGTTGTAGTCGCCGAGGCGCACGCGCTGCGGGTCACGCGGCTCGTCGCGGCCCTCGAGTTCACGCGGCTCGAGCGCGAGCTCGATGCCGTCGCGATCCAACGGATCCGATCCTTCGTTGAGGTCTTCGGACGAGCCGTAGATCACGCGCACCACACCCGGGTCGTCCGGGCCGCCGCCCGTGATGTTCTTCGCCGCCACCGTCAGGATGTCGTCGTAGACGTTGCAGCTCGGGTCGTTGATCCGACACGAGAACGCGC
>JAUHYN010000862.1 GCA_030426505.1 bacterium
CGCGGCGCGGCTCCGGTGCGGGCGGCGGCGGCGCGGCTTCGCGCGGCGGGCGCTTGTCGCCCCCGAGCCCACGCAGGGCCTCGGCCTCCTCGCGGGTCGCCGGGGCCGGCGCGGCGTTCGCGGCGTCGCTGAGCCCGACGAGGACGTCGGCGAGCGAGCGCGACGGGTGATCGATCTCGGCCTCGCGGCCGGCGGCGTCGTACGCGACGAGGACTCCGGCGGCGGGCACTTCGTCGTCCACCTCCGCGGTGAAGACGCCGCCGAGATCCGGCGCGAGCACTTCGAAGGATCCGTCGCTCCGCTTCACGCGCACGACCGCGTTGCGCGCGGTCCGCGCGCGGACCCGATACGAGCGCCCACGCTTCTGCGTGTTGAGCACTTCGATCGCGAGCGGATCGTCGAGCACGGTGGGGAGGGCGCGCGTCCGGGTGAGGAGCACTTCGCGCGCGCGCCCGTAGCGCACCGCCTCCTCACCGAGGTGTTCGATCTCGGCGCGCTCTCCGAGCACGGCGACGAGGACGTCGTCCTCCCGCACCCACACCCCGTACGACGGCCCGTGGACGATCACGTCGTGCCGCGGCAGGTGGGTGGAGAGATCTTTCCCGGTGCGCGTCACGACCACGCGCCCGCGCTCGACCTGCAAGCCGAGCTGCTCACCGGGCGCGCCGATCAGTACCTTGGCGCCCATGCTCGCCGAGAGCGTCACGCCGCGGAAACGAACGGTGGCGTGGGCGTTCGGCCCCACGACCTCGAGCCCGGTGGGCCGCTGCAGCTTGAAGCCGCGCCGCAGATTGCGCCACTCGCCGTCGGGCATCAGCGCGAGGACCTCGCCCGTCACTTCGACGAGCGCGACATCGTCGGCGTCGGGCATCGCGCCCGGCGCGCGCGCGACCGGCGGCGGCGCGAGATCGCGCGCGAAGACGTTGAGCGCCGCGGCACCACCACCGCCGACGACGACTGCGACGACGAATCCCCCGAGCATCCTGGCCATGTCTCGCGACCCTAACCGACGTCCTTCGTACCGTCGACCCGACGTCGCCCTGTATGCTCGACCCGTGGCGACGTCGATCGGCATCGGCCTCTGCGGCCTCGGACTCCACGGCACGCGGTACGCCCGGCACATCACCCACGGCGACCTCCCCGGCACCCACCTCGCGGCCGTCTGGCGCCGCGACCCCGAGAAGGGCGCCGCCGCCGCCGCCGAGTTCGGCGCGCACTACCACGCCGAGCTCGACGCCTTGATCCGCGACGAACGGGTCGACGCCATCGTCGCCGCCGTCCCCGCCGGCCACCACGCCTACATCGCCCGCCGCGCCGTCGAAGCCGGCAAGCCCCTCCTCTGCGAGAAGCCCCTCGGCCGCACCCGCGAAGAGGCGGAAGAGATCGCCGCGCGCTTCGACGCCGCCGGCCTCCTCCTCACCGTGGCCCAGACGCTCCGGTTCGACCCGCTCGTCCAAGCGCTCGCCGCCCGCGTCCCGGAGCTGAACGGACTCACCGGCTTCTGCCTCGAACAACGCATCGAGCCGCGCGGCCTGGGCTGGGAGGACGACCCCGCGCTCTCCGGCGGCGGCGTCCTCATCCAGACCGGCATCCACACGCTCGACGCGCTGCGCTTCATCACCCGCCCCCGCGCGGTCCACGTGCGTGCGGCGTCGATGACCCGCACGGTGTTCCGCAACGTCGAAGACCAGGCGCTCGTGCTCGCCGAGCTCGAGGGCGCCGAGGTCTCGAAGCTCGATCGGGTCGTCGGGCACGTCGCGTCGAGCAAGGTGTGCGGCTCGCGCCACATGCGGTTCGCGTTCTACGGCGAGGACGGCGGCCTCGAGGCCGACTTCATCGGTCGCACGCTCACCCGCGTCCGCGGTCGAAGCCAAGAGCGCATCGACGTCCCCGAAGAACACACGATCGCCACGGTCGCGCGCGGGTTCGTCGCGGCGCTCCGCGGCGAAGGCGACAACCCCGTGCCGGGTGTCGAGGGCGCGCGGGTCGTCGGCGACGTCATGGCGGCGTACGAAGCCGCCGGCGTTCGTTTCAATGGACCGGCGGGAGCAACTGATACGACTCGCCCGTGACGCGGTAGAAGTACGGCGCCTCGTACGGGAAGCGGATGTCGTCGTCGCGTAGGAGGCCCACCTCGACCAGTCGATCGAGGTTCGTTGGGTAGGCCCCGCGCTCGTAGCGGTACACCTCGATCGCGCGACGCAGTCGGTGCATCTGCGCCTCCGCGAGCCGACGCTCCACCGGGCGCGGCGCGAAGGTCAGATCGCTCACGCTGTTCTTGCCACCCACGAACGCGACAGCGCGCCCCGCGAGCATGGCGCCGACGACCACGAGGCCCGCGCTCACGACGATGCGTCCGAAGATGCCCCCGACCCGGCGGAGGCGCTGGCCGGGAGGCACGCGCGGCGCGGGTTGGTCCTCTTCGATCGGCGCCGGCTTGATGACCCGGACGTAGCCCTCGGTCATCAGCGTGCTGAGCGCGCGACACGCTTCGAACTCACCGAGGCGCGAGAGATCGATCAGCTCCTGTACCGTGCGCGTCGGCGTGATGAGTTCGAAGATCGTCCGCTCGAAGGAGCCGATCGCGTTGTACGCGGTGTGGTCGCTGGCGCTCTCGCCGAGGCCCGAGAAGTCGAACTCGTCGCTGATGGACGCGGACTTCTCCTCGACCTCGGGCAACGGCCGCAGCGCTTCGACGCGCCAGGTGTACGAAGGGATGCGTTCGCGGATGCCCGGCCACTCGTCGGTCATCCGGATCCCGTTCATGACGATCGTCTCGGCACGAATCGGGACCACGCCCTCGGGGGACGGCTCGACGTCGACGCTCTCGAACTCGTACGTGCCGAACTTCCACTCGAAGAGCTGGTAGATCGTCTCCGTCATCTGGAGCGTGGCGAAGTCCCGCACCAGCTCGTCCGTGACGTAGCCCAGTTCGACCAGCACCGCGCCGAGTCGCTTCAGCGTGCGCTGCTGTTCGCGCAACCCGTTCTGCAGCTGCTCGTCGGTGAGCACCGCCGCCCGCACCATCAGGCTGCCGAGCAACATCTGAGCGGTCCGGAGCGTGTTGCTCGCGCGGACGACGGAGCCGTCCTTGAAGTAGACGCGCACCTCGTCGACGTCGTTGCTGAACACGAGGACGCCCGTCTTCCCCTGCTGACTGATCAGCTGGAAGATGTCGGCGACGCCGAAGTCCTTGATCGTGCCCTTGAGCGCCATGACTAGGTGAACGACTTCCTGAGCGAGAACAACGCGAGCGCGCCCGCGAGGACCAGCGCGACGCCCGCCGCGAGCGACTGCGCCGTCTCGTCGATGTAGACGTCCCAGCGATTCACGACGAACCCGTCGGAGTACAGCGCGGCGCACAGCGCGAAGAAGAAGAGGAACGTGAGCAACGAACCGATCAGCGGGCGGCTCCCGTACATCTGACCGACCCCCGCCGCGACGGACAGCACGCGCTCGAGGTAGCGACGGCTCCGCTGGTGGCGACGCACCTGCGTCTCCTTCGCCGCGCGCACCTGCGGCTCCACCGCCACCGCCGTCAAGAACACCGACACGCACTGCGCGCAGAAGTGCGCCGGCGATCCGCGATCCGCCGGGATGCCGCACCGCGGACACGGCGTCGACAGGTGCGAGGACAAGCGCAGCGCGGCGAGCCCGAGGAGCGCCGCGACGATCGCCACGATCGGCATCCCCAGCGGCGGCAAGCGCCCGCCGATCGGACGCCACAGCTCACGGCTGATCGCGAGGCTCTCCTCGCTGTCCGCGTCGAACAGCCGCGCCCACAGCAGGCCCTGCCCGATGCGGGCCTCTTGGAGCTTCTGCGCCGTCGGCAGCCCGCCGTCGAGTTGGGTGTACGCGAGCGTCAGATCCGGATCGAGCGACCGCGCCTGTTCGAGGCGATGATTCGCCTCCTCGAAGTCGGCGTTGTCGGCCGCGATCGACGCGAGGTTGAGGTGCGGCTGCGCGATCTCGTTCTTCGCCGCGGCCCGTCGGAACGTCGCCGCCGCCTGGTCGATGCGGCCCTCGAGCGCCTGCACCACGCCCAGGTTGTTGAGCGCGAGCGCGCTCTCGGAGTTCGCGCCGAGCGCCTTCTGGTACTGCAACTCGGCGCGCTGGAAGTCGCCGCGCTGACGGAGCCGGTGCGCGAGCACGAGCGAGGTCGCGAAGTCGCTCCTGTGTTTCGCGAGGTGGTCGACG
>JAUHYN010000863.1 GCA_030426505.1 bacterium
CAACGAGCGAGCCAGCGGCGTCGCGAAAGCCGCGCGCGTCCTTGTCGGCGTACTCAAAGGGCGCGACGCGGGCGTCGATCAAGAAGTCGGCGAAGTACCGGCGAATGATGGAGTAAATTTGTGCGAGCGACCTCCGCGTCACGACGCGGAGGTCGCCCTTCAGCGGCACTCACATCCTGCCGTCGGGATCCGCAAAAGTCGCAAAACGTTCGAAGGTTATCGACCGAGCGGCCACTCACCGGTCGAATGACGAGCGCCCCCCGCCTTCGACGCACCCTCGTTCTCTGCATTTCGACGCTCGCCCCACTATCGACGGCGTTCCTCACCGCGTGCGAAGTCGATGACGTCGACGATGCGGGCGTGGGACAGTTCTCCAGTCCACTCTCGGCGCGTCACGACTTCGTCGTTCGAGCGCCGGACGCCGGTGTCTTCCTCCCCGACGTCCCGGGCGCGCTGCTCCGCTATCCGTACTGCGCCCTGCGCGGCGGGCGCTCCATCCCCGTTGCACCCGAGCTGCTGTCGGACCGTTGTTTTGCGCGCAGAGAGTCCCGCGACGGCGGCATCACCCATCCCGCGATCATCGGCTGGGGGTTCGGCAACGCTTGGACACCTGTCGACGAATGCGCCTATGGCTGTCTGCAGGTCGACCCGCGCGATCCGTGTGCAGCGTCCATCGAGGTGCAGAGCGTCCACGTCGAAGCACCGTCGGCAACCTTTTCCCAGCAGTACTCGGCCTCCACGTTCGCCTATTGTGCGCTCGGTTTCGTGCAGTCGGCGGGGCGCCTCGGCAGCTACCCCTCGTGTACCTACAGCCGGCATCCGACCACGGGCGCCTGGACCTTCACAGCCGAGAAGGCCCGATGCGACTGGAACTGCATGCTGACCGGCTTCGCGTGCGAAGACGAATTGGTCACCGAAGTGATCGAGTTCGAGGACGCAACGCGCTTGCTCCAGCACACGACATTCCGCCGCCCTGACTGGGAGCTCTGCGCGCTGACGCAGGTCACGCAGTCAAGTCACCTCGGTGAGTGCCTCGTCGAGAACATCGGGGGTGGCGAGTGGACCTTCAGCTACCGCGACGCTCGTTGTGTGTTCGAGTGTACGAACTGAGCGTTGGCCTGCACGACGAAGTGCAGGCGGATGATGGAGTGAGTTTGCTACAACGTGGGCAACAACCCACTCAGGATCGCCGCCATCTGCAAGTGAGCCTGCGTCTCCAGCGGCACCCGCTTCAGCTTGTTGCCCCGGGCGAAGGCCGTGACCGCGCCCTCGAAGTCACGCTCCACCCGAGCGCGGAGGTCGTCGCCGCCCTTCGCGTCGCGGAGCGCGCCGAGCGCGGCGCCGAGATAGAGCGCGCGGCGGCGGAGGAGCGAGGCGTCGGCGTAGACCACGTCGCCGCGGGTGAGTTCGCCGCGCGGGAGCGACGCCTCGCCGTGACCGCGACCAGTGAGGCTCTGGTAGCGCGCGAGGTGACGGCGGCCTTCGGCGCCCAGCTCGAGTTCGGAGAGCGAGCGCCCCAGCGACGCGGCGGCGTCCGCCTGCTTCCACGCCTCGGCGTGCTTCGCCCTCGCCGTCTGTGCGCGGGTCGCGCTCAGCGGCGTGGGATCGTTTCCGTCCGGGAGGAAGCAGAGCGGGAGCTCGGTGACCATCGCGAGCGTCGCGCCGCAGTGCGCGCGCACGTACTCCATCGAGGTGCGCGTCGACATACCCAGGCTGCCCGCGCGCGGCGCGGTACTCAGGCCCGGCGCGATGCGCTCGAACATCCGCGACGTCGGCTCGTCGTGGAGCGGGAGGCCCTCGCGCGTGGCTTCGTCGAGCAGGAAACGGAGGCGCGAACTCACGGCGCGGCGATCCGCGGCGTCGACGAGGAACCACGCGCCGCTCGACAGGAAGATCGAGTGCAGGCTCACGTAGTGATCGATGCGATCGATGGCGTCGAACCAGCGCGCGATCGCGACGTTTTGCGGGTTCGCGTTCCCACCCGGCCGGGCCGGGAAAGCGAACTCCGTGTCCGCGGCGCCGGTGTTGCGCTGCACGTGCGCGAAGTAGGCGTGGAGGTCGAGCGGGTCGTGCTCGGCTTGGACCCACGCGGCGTTCACGGCGGCGCCGTCGGGATCCGCGAGCGGCACGATGTGCAGGGTCGCTTGCTCTCGCACCGACTCCAGCGCGTTGCGCGTGGCGACGGCTTCGGCGAGGTGGAGCGCGGTGACGGTACCGAGCGGCTCGTCCGAGTGCGCCGCGGCGATCGCGCCGAGGTGGACGTCGCCCTGCCCCACCGTGAGCCCGAACAGCGGTCGCCCCTCCTTCGAGCGCCCGATCTCCTCGACGCGCACGCCCTTGTCCGCGAGCGCCTGGCACCGCGCGGTGACCGCATCCGGCGTCAGTAACGAGAGCGAGCCGGGCGCGGGTCGCAGCGCGGCGAGCACCGAGCGCAGCGCGTCGACGTCGGTCGGCGGCCGGAGCGCGTCGACGCCGTCGACAGGCGTCGCCTTCGCGGGGCGCGGAGCCGCGCCCGGCGAAGGCGAGAGCGCCGGCGTCTTCGGCGCGCGGTCGACTCGTGAGACCACTGCGAGTCGGTTATCGAGCCTCGGGGCGGAGGGGTTGCCTCGGAAAACCCGCCGCCCCGAAGGGCCCGCTTGGTCCACTCACTCCGCCCGAGGGAGGCACGAGATGGGATTCGAGACGGTACCGCCCGGGTTGACCACCTGCGCGCAGAGGTTGGTCCCGAGCCGGACCCACTCACGCTCGTTCTCGTAGGTGTGGTCGAAGATCCCGTCTGCATTCGGTCGGAACCAGATCTCGATCTTGTCGTCCTTCTTCGGCTCGACGAACACGGCCCGAAGGTTCGTGTCGACGCCGGGCTCGAAGAGCAGATCGAGGCCGAACGCACCGAACCACGCGTTGTCGTAGTGGGCTGCGAGCCCGATCTTCTCCTCGATCGCGGGGAAGTAGGGGTTGCCGTTGGACGCACGGTAGCTCATCAACATGCGCACCGTCCCGACCACGCCGTCGACCGGCGGCCTCGTGTACAAGAGGTAGGTTCGCCCCGACAGAGGCGTGGCCGGATCGTGGGGCACGTAGGCGAGCGCGGGTCGGCCACGCACGTCCGTGACGGGTTCGTCGAAGATGTCGATCTCCTCGTAGCGCTGGCTCGCCTCGTTCAGCCGGTAGATCTTCAGCACATTGTTGGTCGAAGGCACGGCGGCGTACACCTCGAGGCTACCGCTGTGCGGCTCGAGCACGGAACGGAACAGCGCAGGAGACGCGTCCTCGGTCGACGCCGCCAGCGGCACGAAGTTGCCGTCCCGCGCGATGATCGGACCCCGCCAGCTCGCCGCGACGCTGTAGAAGTCGAAGCGCACCTGCGAGGCGCTGTTCTTGTACATCACGTAGGCTGCGGCGGCGTCGGTGCTGACCAGGGTCGGCTCCCCGACCACGCCCGCGTCGATCGATTCGATGCTGGACCAGATCTCCGACGACCCGTTCAGCCTCATCTGACGGCTCAAGAGGTTACCGTCCGCGTCGACCGTGACCACGAGGAGGTGGGGATCCGCGCCCGTGATACGAGTGACGTCCGCACCTTCGGCGTTCATGCCCGCGTCGCCCTCGCCCGACCACGACGCTCCGGCGCATCCGCTGACCGACGGGGTCGGACAGTCGAAGGACGACGTCGAGTGCCGAAACTTCAGCCGCCCGTCCCGCGGGTAGAACACGTAGGTTCGGTTGCCGATCCGAGCGAGGGACGGTGACGCCTCCGACTCTCCGCCCACCTTCACCTTGTTGTAGCGCGTGTACTCGCACCCCGCGCCCGGCGCGTAGTTGGCGTACGCGCGGACCGTCGTGCCCGCCGGAGCGAAGACGCCGTCGCGGTTCCAGTCCACGCTCCCGGTGGCGACGTCGACCTCGTAATCGAAGACCGACCTCAGCTTCGCGACGACCTCGGGCGGCCAGTCCGATACGCCTCCGGTCTCGTACAGCGCGGCGTTGTTCATCGGCATCGGCCACAGGCCCCCCGAGAAGCGCAGCTCGCCGCTGAACGCGTAGTGGCCGGAGAAGTGGATGTGCAGGTTCGCCTGATCGGCGGCCAACCGCTCGACGGCGGGCAGCCCGGCGGGCGGCAACGACACGTCGAAGTGCGGTCGGCGGTGCTCGTCGACGCTCATCTCGGCGTGCATGTCGGGGAGGAACGC
>JAUHYN010000864.1 GCA_030426505.1 bacterium
GCTTCGTTGCCGTCGAGCTCCACGAAGTACGGCACGCGAGTCAGCGAAGACTTCCCACCCAGGCCCGAGACCCGGAACAGCACGATGTTCGCGTCCGCGTCGAGCGACGCGCCGATGTCGTTCTCGTCGGGGAGCCCGCTCGCGTCGAGGTTCGGGAAGTGGACCATGATCGGTTGGCCCGGGCCGTAGCCGTCGAGCCGACGGTAGGGCGCGGGATCGATCTCTTGTCCGGCCACGTTCTCGGCGAGCGACGTCGGCCCGAACGCCAGCGTGTAGCCGGTGCGGCGGCGCGGCGCCTCTTCGAGGTAGAGGTTCGACGGCCACGGGAACGAGCACACCGTCGGCATCAGAGGATCGCAGTCCGCGTTCGGGCCGCCGTCGCGCGGCGGGCCGCCGTCGCGCATGACGACGCCACCGTCGCGCTCCACGCCGCCGTCCGGCTCGATCCCGCCGTCGCGCGGGGGCCCGCCGTCGCGCGGCGGTTCGCCGGCGTCGCGCACGTCGATGGAGCCGTCGCGCGTGATGGTGTCGTCGTCGCCGTCGTCACCGCCGGTGCAGGCGAGGAGGGGGAGGAGCGCGAGGGGCGCGAGGTGTACGAGTCGCACGCGCTCGTTCTAGCGCATCGTCGAGGCGGCCGCGACGGGCCCCCGGTCAGTCTTCGGGCGAGACCGCCTCGAGGCGGGTGACGCGGGCCTCCAGCGCGTCGACGCGCTGCGGGAGGAAGAGGCGGTCCGGTTCGCGGTCTTCGATGCGCTGAAGGCGCGTGTCGATCCCGCGGGTGATGTGGGCGAGCGCGCCGAGCCGCTGGTTGGTCTCGTCGAGGCGCTCGATCGTCTGGTCGAGGCGTTGGTTGGTCTGGTCGAGGCGCTCGTTGGTCTTGCGCTGCTCCGCCTTCATCTCGCGGAGGTCGTCCCGGATCTCGAGGAGGATGGACTCGGTCAGGTCCGCCACGGGGTCCAAGTTGAACGGCGCGCCCCGGGCCGGTCAACCGCGCGCGCTTCGGATTTCGTTGAGGTCTCGCGCGCTCACAGGCGCGCGGCGATCGACGCGCCGACCAGGTGGACCGCGCCGTCGTAGTACACGGTGTCTTCGGACTCGTTCGTCCCGTCCGCGCCCGTGAACAGCACGAGCTGGTACCCGAGATCCACGCGCACCTGTTCGATCAACGCGAGCCCCGCGCCCGCGGTGAGTCCGACGCGCGACGAATCCGGCGAGCCGGGCCCGACCGTCTGCGACGGCACCGGAGAAGGATCGAAGTAGGCGCCCGCGCGCACGTCGAGGAACGACAGCACCGAGTAGCGCGCGCCGATGCGCGGCGTGACGGTCGTCTTCCAGTCGCGCACCTGTTCGATGTCGTCGGTGTCCTCGGATGCGAAGTCGAGGTCGAGCCGATCGATCGTGCTCCACAACGTCAGCTCGAGATCCGCGAGCACCTCCCAGTCCTGCGCTGGCCGGTACCGCGCGCCCAGCCGGAAGCGATCCGGGAGCGTGACCGCCGTCGAGATCGCGCCGTCCTGCACGCGCCCCGAGAACTCGGGCGGCGCGTCGAAGTCCGCGAAGCCCTCGAACGACAGCTTGGTGCGCGACGCGTAGGAGAGGCCGACGTCGAGCGCGTCGAGCGGGCGCGCGAACACCGACGCGCTCACGCCGATCCCGTTCGCCTTCGTCTCGATCGCGGCCGTGCCCTCGGTGTCGATGAAGTCGATCGAACGCACGAACCCGAGGGTCGCCGAGTCGAAATGCGGACCGACCGCGACCGACACGAAGTCGTAGCGACCGGAGAGGAACGCCGACGCGCGAATGACCTGCATGTTCGCCGACCGCAGGTCGAAGCGCCCCGCCCAGTCCTCCGGCCACTCCACGCGCGAACCGAACGGCACGGTCACGGAGGCGCCCACGCCGAAGTGTTCGCCGGTGAAGCGCACGTGCAGGTGCGGCGGCAACGAGACGTCGCTGCTCCTCACGTCGAAACCTTCGCCCGACGCCTTCAGCGAAGGCGCCGCGATCACCAGCCCGAGCGACGCCGCCAGCCCCGGCGACATCATCCCGGCCGCGGCGTTGTACGTGTTCGCGCCCGGGTCCTCGGCGTTCGCCGCGCCGGCGCCGCCGGTGCCCATCGCCGCGACGCTCTGGTCGACCGTCGACCACCCCGCGCCGAGCGCGACGCTCGGGACCAACAACGACATCGATACGATCAACTTCTTCACGGCATCTCTCCACGACCGAGCAGACGCGCGATGTCGCGGACGCCGGGGAGGTAGGCGGGTTCGACGGGCACCACGATGAACGCGTGCTCCGCGAGGTAGTCCTTACGCGGCACGCCAGACAGCTCCGCGAGGCGGATCGTCGTGACGTTCGGGATGATCAGATCCAGCGTCGCCATCTGGATCAACACTTGGCGCGGCGGCAGCGGGTCGCCGGTCTCGAACGATCGCTGCAAGAGGAACGGCGCGAACGTGTGCGGGTCGATCGGATCCATGATCCACCGCCCGATGTTCAACACCTGCTCGTGTTCGTCGCTCCCCGGCTCGATCCGTTCGCGCACGAGCAGCGCCTCGAGGTGGGAACTGAACACCGTCGACTCGCGGAACAGATCGATCAGATCCGAGCCCGGCACGTTCAACACCGAGCGTTGGATGTCCGGGTGGACCGCCGTGAAGAGGGCGCCGTTGATTCCGCCGAGGCTCTGCCCGACGTAAACGATCTCGGGCGAGATGTCGTAGCCGATCGCGCTCTTCCAATCGCCCTCGAGGAGCGAGCGCTTCAACGCGGAGAGATCCGTCACCGACTGGTGGAAGTGATCGCGTGTCCCGTTCATCGCGTTGACGTCGACGAACGCGGCGCCCGACGCCTGCGGGAAGCCCACGACCGGCCAGTTGTCGAGTGCGTTGCCTTCGCCGTTGCTGTCTACGCAGCGCCCGTCCTCGGAACACATCGTCCCGCGCTCGCAAGGGTTCGGGCAGATCATGTCGCCGCCCTGATCGAGCGGGTTCACGAGGCACTGCGGCCCGCTCCACGCGCAGTGCGAGCGGAGGCCGTGGTACGGCATGTCGATCGAGATCACCGCGATGCCTTCGCCGGCCAACGCGTCGGCGAGCGCGAGGACGAAGCGCCGCTCCGTCATCAGCCCGTGGCCGAAGATCGCGACGGGGAGCGGCTCGTCGGCGTCGTGCCCGCGCGGGACCGACATCGTGAAGTGGATCTTGCGCAGGTCGAACCGACGGTCCTCGCGACGCGAGCGCGACACCGGGTCCATGAAGTCCGGCGTGATGATCGTGCCGTGGAAGACCTTGTCGACGCGCAGCAGAGTCAGCGACGACAGCGGGAAGTCGAGCGCCGCCTGGATCGGCGACATCTCCTCGAGGTCCATCGGGTCGACCGGCGTCTCGGCCATCATCGCCGCGTCCCGCGCCTGTCGCATCTTCTCGTAGACCGACATCGTCTTGAACGACCACGCCGCCGCGACCTCCTCGCGATCCAACCCGAGCGCGTCCAGCGCGCCGACGGTCCGACTCCGCACGAACTCCACGCGCGCGGCCGCTTCACCGTCGAGCGTCCCGAGGTCCGAGCGGCCGTCCACGAACACCGGTGCGTCGAGGAGCGCGAGCGTGCCGGGGAGCATCGGGACGAGCGGGCGACCCGATGTGTCGAGGAGGCCGGTCGTCACCACCACGACGTGCGGCGTGTTCGGCGTGAGCGGCGCGCCCAACAGCTCGATCGTGATCGATTGGTCGCGCGAGCGCGTGTAGACCTCGATCTCGATCTCGACCGGATCGGCGCCCTCGGGCACCGCGAATAGCTTCACCGTCTCGGGTGAGAGCGTCGCCGGGTCGATCGGATCGGTGAGCTCGAAGGTGAGGTTCGACGAGAGCCCGAAGCCGTCGAGCGTGCGGAGGTCCTCCTTGATGCGCGTGAACATCTCGGACTCGCCCTCGTGCGAAGGGATGTCGATCAGCCCGCTCGCCGGGTCGCGGAGAAAGTCGGACGGCAGCGGCATCTTCCCTTCGTCCGCGTCCATGATGATCGCGGTGGCGTCGCTGATCGTGAACGACCACAGCGACACGACGTCCTCGCGCGGGAGGCCGAGCGACTCGACGTGCTCGAAGTACGGCGCGAGCGACACGCGGATCTCTTCGAGCTTCTCCGCGGCCTCTTCACGATCTTCGCGCGTGTCGCGGGGGAGCGCG
>JAUHYN010000865.1 GCA_030426505.1 bacterium
CGACCGCAACGGGTATCTGGTGCGCGAGACCGTCCGCGTCCAGAAGAAGAACGGGCGCATCACCACGGCCGGACGCTCCGGCGGGCCGGGGACGACCGAGGCCGCGAACAAGGCCGCGAAGTTCGCGCAGCGTCACTTCGGTTTGCCGGTGACGGGCCGTCAGGTGCTGAGCGCGCCAGGCGGCTACCGCGTGCGCGTCGAGTTCGACGACGACCGCCAGAAGAGCGCGGAGCTGTTCGTCGCCAAGACAGGCGAGGTGAGCTCCAAGGAGAAGCTCCCGGATCTGTCCGCGCGCGGCGCGGAGGCCCTCCGCGATCGTCTGCGCCAGACGTTCATGGTGCAGATCATCCGCGGTCTGCTCCACGGCGACCCCCACGAAGGCAACTTCTTCGTGATGCCCGACGGCGAGACGATCGGGCTGATCGACTTCGGCCTCGCGCTCGACCTCGGCATCCTCGACGCGCGCGGTCCGCTCAACCTGATCGCGAGCGCGTACACCGGCGACACGAAGTCGATGGCCGACGCGCTGATCGATCTGTCGACCGCCCACGACCTCGAAGGCGACGCACGTGACGAAGCGAGGAAGCCGCTCGTCGACTTCTTCCGCGAGCTGTCGGCGGACGTCGCTCAGAACGACGAGGCCAAACCGAAGGGCTGGGTCGGCCGCGCGAAGGCCCGCTTCGGCCGCGCGCTGACGGTCGCGCAGCGCTCGGTCGAAGCCGTGATGAAACACGGCGTGGTCCCGCTGCCGCGCGTTGTCCACGCGCTCAAGGCGATCTTCTCGATGACCGGCAACATCGAACGCCTCGAGCCGTTCGACGAGCGCCCGCCCAGCAAGCTCCGGACGCTCGGCCTCTTCGCGAAGTCCTGGCTGACCTCGGCGCTCGCGCCGTTCACGCCGCGCCGGAACACGGCCGAGAAGCACCGTCGGCTCGCCGACGAGGCGCCCCCGCTCGACGTCCCGCGCTACGTCGTCGCGCCCAAGGGCGATCCGCCTCGCGATCGTCAACGGGCCGTGTAATCCGAACGATTGACAGGCGGTGCAGAGGCGGCGATTTCGAACCGTCGTGCGTCATTCAGCTCTCTTCAGCTCGCTCCTCCTCCTCCCGCTCGCCGCCCTCGGCTGCTCCGAAGAGGACGACCCGCGCGCGCTCGAACTGACCCCCACGATCGCGTCAGTCGGCGCCGATCCCCTCCCCGCCGCGAACCTCGAGAGCTGCCCGGTCTACGCCGAGGAGACCTGCGTCGCGGGCACGCGGCGGCAGTGCAAGATCTACGACGTCGGCGCTTCGCGCTTCGTCGCACAGCCCGACCCGCTACTCGAGAAGGTCTACCTCTACGATCGGTGGTACGACCTCCACAGCTCACCGATGGGCCTCACCGCGGAGCGCCTCTTCAACGAGCGCATCCCGGGCGACATGCCGGAGTCGGAGTGGTCGTCGATCGATCGCTTCAATGGATGGGCCGGCGCCGGCGACGCCGGGATCTGGACCGGCGCGGCGCTCGTCTCCGACGCGTTCCGCTACGCGGTCACGCGTACCGAGGCCGACTACGAGCGCATGGAAGAGCGCGTCCGCGTCCTGGTGCGGAACTTCGACGTGACCGGCGTCCCCGGCTACCTGTCGCGCTACCACTTCATCACGGTCCCGGACGGTACGCCGCAGGACGACCAACTCATCCTCCGCTACAACGAGCCGGGCGACGTCGACATCGACATCCGCCCCGAGGACATCGACGCCGCGGGACTCCCGGCCGCGTACAAGAGCGGGCTCGGCACGCCGCGCTGGAACGGCGACCCGTCGATCGATCAGTACACGGGGCCGATGATGTCGTTCCCGATCGTGCATGGGCTCCTGCGTGACGAAGCGCTCAAGGAGAAGATGCGCTACCACCTGACTTGCTACCTGAACCGGTTGGAGCGCATCGAGGTCGTCAACCTCCTCGCGCGGCCCGATCTCCTCGAAGAGCTCAAGGGCCTGTTCGGGGGCTCGGCGCTCCAGCTCGACGAAGGCGACCCGGACCTCACGAAGATCAAGAAGCTCGTCTGGTACGTCCACCCCGGCATCAACCGCGAGAACGTCGACGACTTCGATCGCAGCTGCCCCGACAAGGTGCAGCTCGAGCCGTCGCGCGTGCTCGACGCGCGCGCGAGCAGCTTCGAGCTCGACCTCCTCACGCTCGCCGCGGACATCAACCGCGACAACCGCACCCAACCGAACCAGATCGATCACTTCTACGTGGTGAACCTGCGCGGCGGCGACGCGAGCCACCTCATTCACCTCTCGGCCGTTGCGTACTACCTCACCGGTGACGAACAGTACCGAGACTTCATCTTCGACGAACTCATCGGGAACATCGGCGCGGACGAGGTCGCGAAGACGATGATGGCGTTCCGCCTCCCCGACTGGTGCTTCAAGTTCTACGGCGACCACATCACGTACGGGACGCACTGGCAGATGCTGACGATGCTCCCCGACGGCGAGCTGAAGGACGACATGATGCGCGCGATGAAGGACGACGCGTGGGGCAAGGCGCTCTACAACCACGCGTCGTCGAAGTTCAACGTGATGTACGCGTCGGTGTTGCCGGAGGGCGCGTCGGAGCGCGCGGCGATCGTGCAGACGGCGATCGAGCAGCTCGAGGACTTCGGCGGCAACGACGGCGTGAAGCTGGCGCCGCGCCGCACGTACACCAGCTCGGTTCAGGCGGTCATCGACGACCTGCCCTCGAACATCTCGGTGCGCTGCCCGACCGAGGATGAGCGGATGCGCTGCGAGGCGCGTCAGCAGTTCTTCGGGATCGATCTCGAGGGCGCGATCATCTCGTACGAGTGCGACGGGCGCCCCGGCGAGTGCGTGATGGACGACGGCATGTGTACGAACGGCATCGCGTCGACCGGCCTCCCGTCGAGCATGCGCGCGTACGGCGACTTCATGTGGCAGCGGAGCCCGTTCACGCTCGGGGCGAACTACGGGGGGAGCGACGGTCGGAAGCAGTCGCCCGGTCGCGACCTCACCGAGCCCTACTGGATGGCGCGCTACTACGGGATGATCGCCGCGGGCGAAGGCCACGTCCTCGCGTGGGAAGACATCGGCAGCTGCCAGTAGCTCACGGGATGAAGCAGTAGTTCGGCAGGGACGCCGGTAAGTTCGGGGCGTACGGCTCCGGCTGGATCCCGCGCGGGTGATCGCGGAGGAACGGCCACGTGTACGGCGCCTCCGGCGGGATCTGGTGGCCGAAGTTCCCGGAGCAATGCACGACGAAGTGTCCATTGTTCCTCAGGTTGTTCGACAGGTTCAGCGTCGCGGTCTGGAACGAGAAGCTCCCGTACGTATCGGACGGCCCGCCCCACACGAGGAGCGCGGGGATCGGTGACTGCGGGACGGTGAAGCCGCCGGTCTGCCCGCCCGACAACACCGCGATCGACGCCAAGTAGTTCGCGCGGTGCTGCATGAGGAAGCTCGTGAACAACGCGCCGGCGCTGTGGCCGGTGGACCAGACGCGGTTCATGTCGACGCCGTACTGAACCGAGAGGCACGCGAGGATGTCGTCGAACATCGCGATGTCCACGTTGTTCGCGGGCGGCGTCCCGGTCTGCCACTCGCTCGAGCTACAGCAGGAGTACGGCGCGATCACGATGACTTGGTCCGTCATCGTCGCGGAGGTGTACCCGGTCCACGCGGCGGCGTCCGTCGGGTTGCCGCCCAACCAGTGCCAGACGAACACCACGCCCGCGCCGACCGGGTTCGCGGGCAGCTGCATCAGGAAGCTGCGCGACTGCCCGGCCGAGAGGAAGTTCGTGTTGTCGCCGCCGACCAACAGCGGACACGCGCCGCCCGAGTACACCGGCGGCGTCGGCGGCGGCGGCAACCCGCCGTCGGACGCGCCCGCGTCCGGGGACACGCCGGAGTCCGGGAAGCCGGCGTCGATCGGCGGCGGACCTCCGTCGTAGGGCGGCGTCCCGGCGTCGCGCGGAGGCGGCGGCCCGGCGTCGCGCGGAGGCGGCGGCCCGGCGTCGCGCGGCGGCGGCGGCCCGGCGTCGCGCGGAGGCGGGCCCGCGTCTCGGGGCAATGGAGGCGGCCCACCGTCGCGCGGGAGGGGCGCCCCGCCGTCGCGCGGTACACTGCCGCCGTCGCGCGGGCCCGCGTCGCGGGTGATTTCGTCGCCGCCGTCGCGCGGGACCC
>JAUHYN010000866.1 GCA_030426505.1 bacterium
CGGATCCTGATCGTCGACGTCTGCGCGCGGATGCTGGCCACCTCTGCACTCGATGCGATCCGCCGCGAGACGGAGGAGCCCGTGGAGGCGATCGTCTACACCCACGGACATGTGGACCACACCAGCGGCGCCGAGGTCTTCCTCGAGGACGCCGCGGCGCGCGGGCACGCGCGGCCGACGATCTGGGCCCACGCCGGCGTCCTCGAGCGGTTCGAGCGGTACCGGCGCACGTGGGGCTGGAACAACGAGATGAACCGGCGCCAGTTCGGGATGCCGGAGGGCAGCGAGGTCTTCCCGAAGTCGATCGTCCCGCCGGACGAGACCTACGAAGAGGCCACGTCGTTCCACCTCGGCGACGAGCGCGTCGAGCTGTACCACGCACGCGCCGAGACGGACGACGCCACGTGGGTCTGGCTCCCCGAGCGCCGCGCCGCGATCGTCGGCGATCTGGTCGTCCACTCGATGCCGAACACGGGCAACCCGAACAAGCCGCAGCGCTACACGCTCGGGTGGGCCGAAGCGCTGGAACGCATCCGCGAGAAGAACCCGGCGTATCTCCTCCCGGGCCACGGCGATCCGATCGCGGGCGACCACGCGCTCACCGTCCTCGACGACACGTCGCGCGCGCTCCGCTTCGTACATGACGCGGTCGTCGAGCGCCTCAACGACGGTCAGTGGCCGGGCGAGATCGTCGACGCCGACCTCGCACTCCCCGCCGACCTCGCCGACAAGCCCCACCTCGCGCCGATCTACGGCTGCACGGCGTTCGTCGTGCGCGACGTGCTGCGCTTCTACGCCGGGTGGTGGAGCGGCGATCCCGCGGAGCTCCTGCCGGCGCCCCGTCGGGAGGTCGCCGAGGATCTGTTGTCGCTGATCGACACGAGCGCCCTGACCACGAAGATCGAAACGCTCCGCGCCGACGGCGAGCTCCGCCGCGCGCTCCACCTCGCGATGACTCTGGTCCACGCGCGCCCCGACGACGCCGACGCGAAGCGCCTCGCCGCCTCCGTGCTCGGCGGCCTCGCGGAATCCGAACCGAGCTTCATCGCGCGCAACTTCTACTCCGCCGCAGCGACGCGCCTGACGACATGATCGATCTCGACCTCGGGGGCCTCCAGATCCGCGCGCGGTCCGTGGGCGGCGTGGAGACGTGCTTCATCCTCCCGCGCTTCGGCGTGTGCCTCGACATCGGCCGCTGCCCGCGCGGCGCAGAGCGCATGGGGCACCTGCTGCTGACGCACGCGCACATCGATCACGCCGCGGGCCTCCCGTACTACGTGTCGCTGCGCGCGCTCATGTCGATGAAGCCCCCCCGCGTCGCGTGCCCGGCGGCTTCGGCGGAGACGCTGAAGGTGATCCTCGACGCGTGGGCGTCGCTCCAGGCCGACAGCGACCGCCTCCACCTCCAACCCGTCCAGCCGGGCGATCGAATCCCGCTCGACCGCGGTGCCTACGCGATCGCGTTCCGCTCACCGCACCGCATCGCGTGTGTGGGCTACACGATCTACTCCACGAAGAAGCACCTCAAGCCGGAGCTCGTCGGCCTGGACGGCGAGGAGATCGCGCGGCGGGCGCGCGCCGGTGAAGAGGTCAACACGGTCCGCGCGACCGCCGAGGTCTCCTTCCCGGGCGACACGCGGATCGAGGTCGTCGAATCGGAGCCGTCCGTACGCACGGCCCGCGTGTTGATCCTGGAGAGTACGTTCGTCGGCGACACGATCTCCGCCGAGAAGGCGAAGCGCACCGGGCACATCCACCTCGATCAGATCGCGGAGCGCGCCGACCTCTTCGAGAACGAGCACATCCTCCTGAGCCACTTCTCGCGGCGCCACTCGGAGGAGCGGATCCGCGCGGAGGTGAAGGACAAGTTCCCGCCGCACCTCTTCGAGCGCGTGACGCTACTCGTTCACGTTGATTGAACCGGCCTCGAGCGCGGCGAGCTCCGGCTCGACCTTCTCCTCGTAGCAGGTCGGGCAGATGCCGTGAGAGAACTTCACGCTCGTGCGCTCCGAGAAGTAGCGCTCGACCTGCGTCCAGTAGTCGCCGTCGGAGCGCACCTTCTTGCAGTAGCTACAGATCGGGAGGAGGTTCTCGAGCTCGTGGACCTTCGCGAGCGCGCTCTCGAGCTCTTCGACGCGCAGCTCGAGATCCATCTGGAGGCGCACGATGCGCGTGGCGGCGCGGAGGCGCGCTTCGAGCTCGTGCGGCGTGAACGGCTTCTCGATGTAGTCGTCGGCGCCGGCGCCGAGCCCCTCGACGACGTTCGAGTCGCGCTGCTTCGCCGTGAGGAGGATGATGTAGACCACGCGGTTGGGGGCGGCGCGCCGGATCTTCCGGCACACGTCGACCCCGGCGAGGCCGGGCATCATCCAGTCGAGGATCATGAGGTTGGGGGCGTCGTCCTCTTGGGCCGCGGCCCACGCGTCGGTCCCGGTCTGGTAGAGCTCGGGCGTGTAGCCCCACGCGGTCAGCGCGGACGCGATCAGGTGGCGCTGGACCGGATCGTCTTCTGCGACGAGGACTCGCAAGGCTCGTGAATAGTACGCCCCGCGCGGGCATTTGGGCACGGGCAATCTCTTGGTAGCCTGTCGGGTGGTGGCGACGGAGGGGATCATCGACCTGGACCGCCTCACTTCGTTGCGTTCGATCGGCGACGGGAACGCCTCCGGACTGCTCGAGGAGCTCACGACCCTCTTCCGCGACACGCGCGCCGAGTACATGGCGTCGGTCGAGCGCGCCGTGGCGCTGCGGGACCCGGAGGCGGTGGTCGAGGCCGTCCACGCCTTCAAGGCCTCCTCGCGATCGCTAGGCGCGGTCCGGGTGGTCTCGCGGTGTGAGCAGATCGAGGCCGCAGCCCGCGCGCACGATCTCGATCGCGCCGATGCGCTCATGTCCGACCTCGGCCCCGTCATCACGGAGGCGATCGAGGCGCTGTTCGCGCTCGCGGCGAGCGGAGCGCTGGACCGGTGAACCACGTCGGGCGCCACGCCTCGCGCATGGCCGACGGTCGGCTGAGGTGTGAGGTGTGCCCGCGGTACTGCACGCTCTCCGACGGCCAGCGCGGGATGTGCTTCGTCCGGCAGCGGCTCGGCGACGACATCGTCCTCACCACCTACGGTCGCAGCAGCGGCTTCGCCGTCGACCCGATCGAGAAGAAGCCGCTCAACCACTTCTACCCGGGCACGAGCGTGCTGTCGTTCGGGACCGCCGGCTGCAACCTGGCTTGCAAGTTCTGTCAGAACTGGGACATCTCCAAGTCACGCGAGATCGACACGCTCCAGTCCACGGCCTCACCCGATCGCATCGCCGAGATGTGCGTCGAGAGCGGCGCGAAGAGCGTCGCCTTCACCTACAACGACCCGGTCATCTTCCTGGAGTACGCGGTGGACACCGCGAAGGCGTGCCGCGCGCGCGGCATCCACACGGTGGCCGTCACGGCGGGTTACATCACCGACGTCGCGCGCCCCGACTTCTTCTCGGACATCGACGCCGCGAACGTCGACCTCAAGGCCTTCACCGACGACTTCTACCGGAAGGTGACCGCGAGCGAGTTGAAGCCCGTCCTCGACACGCTCGTCTATCTCGGTCACGAGACCGACGTCTGGTTCGAGGTGACGACGCTGTTGATCCCCGGCCTGAACGACGACGACGATCAGCTCGCGCGGCAGGTCGACTGGATGCTCGAGAACCTCGGCCCCGAGGTGCCGCTGCACTTCTCGGCCTACCACCCGGACTACAAGATGGATCGCCCCGCCACGCCGAAGGCCACGCTCGTCCGCGCGCGCGACCTCGCGCGGCGCGCGGGCCTCGCGTACGTCTACACCGGCAACGTCCACGACAAGGAGGGCGACACCACGTACTGCCCGTCGTGCGATCGGCCCGTGGTGGAGCGGGACTGGTACGCGATCGAGGCGTACGCGCTGGACGCCGCAGGGCGCTGCCCGTGCGGTCACCCGATCGCGGGGCGATTCGGAGAGGCCGCCGGCGCGTGGGGCCGCCGGAGGCTCCGCGTTCGGTAGTTCACAGCACACAGTAGTCAGCCCACAGCAAGATCTCCTGTGGCGACGCCGCGTCGAAACAGCTCCTGGAACGATCGAGGCCGACCGCAAAGATGGCCGTAGGCCATCGCGCAGCGAACCGTAGGTGAGCGAAGGTCACCAGGCGAGACTTGCTCTCGCCGTT
>JAUHYN010000010.1 GCA_030426505.1 bacterium
CGATGTCGTACGCGGACTACAACGTCGCCGTCCGCGGCTTCAATCGCCGCGTCGCGAACAAGGTGCTCGTGCTCATCGACGGGCGCACCGCCTACCAGGACTTCCTCGGCGGGACGCTGTGGACGGGGCTGTCGGTCTCGCTCCCGGACATCGAGCGCATCGAGGTCGTGCGCGGCCCCGGCTCCGCGATCTACGGCGCGTACGCGTACACCGGCATCGTCAACATCATCACGAAGCGCCCGTCGGCCATCCAAGGCTCCACGCTCGAGGTCGCCGCCGGCAACGGCAACCAGTTCTCCTCCACGTACCAGTACGGCGGCTCGCAGGGCCCCGTCGCGGTGCGCGCGAGCGGGACGTACCAGCGCGCCGACAAGTTCGATCTCGAATTCGACCCCGATCGCGTCGACTACACCACCAACGTCAGCAACCCGAACAAGTCGCTCGACATGGCGCGCGTCGACATCGAGAGCGAGTACAACCTCGGCGGCGACAAGGGGCGCCTGTACGCCGGCGGCGCCGCGCGCACCGGGTCGTTCGAGTTCTACGGCGTCGCGTCGCTGAGGAACCAGGCGATCGACGGCGAGGAGTACAACCTCCGCGGTGGCTACGATAGTGATCTACTCAGTATACGAACCTTCTGGAACCGCCTCCGCGTGCAGTCGGCGCCCCAGTTCTACCGCACCGGCACGAACGACCTCGGCTCCCGCGTGCGCTTCGATCTCATCAGCATCGAGCCCGTGTTCCGCCCGGAGTTCGAGCTGTTCGGCAAGCACGCGGTCGTGCTGGGCGGTGAGTACCGCTACAAGTTCATCGACTGGGACTACCTGAACGACGAGCAGACCGAGAACCACTTCGCGGCGTTCTTCCAGGACTCGTGGGTCATCACGCCCGAGCTGTCGACGATCGTCTCCGCGCGCCTCGACCTCCACCCTCTGATCGGGCCGCTCGGTTCGCCGCGCGTCGCGGTGATCTACAAGCCGACCCCGAACCAAGCGATCCGCCTCTCCGCCGGTACCGCGTTCCGTCAGCCGACGATGGCCGAGACGTACCTCGACCTCTCCGCTTCCACGCCCGTCCCCGGCGCGGCGATCACGCTGGTCGGCGGGTTCCGCGAGCTGGACCCCGAGCGCATCGTCACGGTCGACGCCGGCTATCGCTACCAGTCGGAGTTCGGCGAGGTGGAGGCCGTCGCGTACTTCAACCGCGTCACGAACCTCATCACGCGCACGCCGCTCGAGCCGTCTGGCGCGGACGAGCCGTTCAACCCGGACATCAACGCCTTCGTGGTCGGGCGCTCGCTCTACGTGAACGACCCGCGCGCGTTCCTCGCGCTCGGCGGTGAGCTCTCCACGCGGCTGTACCCGATCGACGGCGTCGACGTGGGCGCGAACTACGCGCTGCAGTACATCTTCGAGGAGGCGACCGGCGACCGCTTCACGGACTCGCCGATCCACAAAGTCTCGCTGTGGGGCGTGTTGCGTACTTCGATCGGGCTCGACGTGGGGCTCTCGGGGCACTTCGTGTCGTCGCAGAAGTGGGTCGAGCCGAACTACGACCCCGCGGATCCGACGGGCTTCAACACGGACCCGCTCCCGGTCGACGCTTCGGTGCTCGTGATCGGGCGCGTCGGCTATCGACTCTTCGACGACAACCTCGAGTTCGCGGTCCAGGGGACGAACCTCCTCGACTTCGGCGACCTCAGACACCGCGAACACCCGTTCGCCAACCGCCTCGAGGCGCGCGTCCTCGGCACCGTGACGGCGAGGTTCTAGATGATGACGATGCGACGAGCCTCACTGACGGTCCTCGCGTTGGTCGCCGCCTCCTGCGGCGACCCGACCATCGAAGAGTACGAGCCGCGCGCCGGCGTGATCACCGGGACCGTGTTGGTCGCGTCGCTGCCGCGCACGGACCCGCCGAACCCGTGCGTCCCGACGCCCGCGCGCGGGAACGTGATCGTGACGCTGTTCGCGGAGGACATGCTGCCGCCGCCCGAGGGGACGAGTTCGCCGCTCAGCTTCATCGTGGTCCCCGAGGCCTCGTTCTTCCCCGCCGACGACCTCGGCGACGGCGTCTTCGCGGCGCCGTTCACGATCCCGACGGTGCCCGCCGGCCGCTACCAGGTCCGCGCGTTCCTCGACGCTGACGACGACTTCCACCCGACCATCTCGCTCCTCGCGCAGCCGACCGCGGGCGACGTGGGCGGCGGGTACGTGGACGACGACGGCGCGTTCCGCATCGTCGAGGTGAAGAACGAAGCGGCCACGCCGCAGATCACCGTGCGGGTGGGTCGCGCGATCCCCGTGGAGCGCCCCGGCTTCGCGCACTCGTCGACGACGACGTTCACCGTCCCGTACGCGACGCCGCAGCGGTTGGTGTTGTCGTCGCGCGCGATCATGGCGACCGAGGTGACGATGAAGCCGGAGTGTACGCGCTTCCTCGTGCAGTACGTGGACGCCGACGGCGACGGGACGCCGGACGACAGCAACGGCGACCACCTCCCGGACCTCTACCCGCAAGTCCTCTTGCGGCGGATCAACGCGCCCGGCGAGACGGGCACCATCCTGATCCCCGGCATCATCGATCCGCTCCCCTACCGCGACCTCCTCGCCGTCGTGCCGGCCGTCCCCACCGCGACGCTCGCCGTCCTGCTCCCGCCGCTCGCCGCGCGCCAGACCGCCGCTGGCCTCGAGCTGCTCCCCGCGCCGCCGCCCGGTGAGTACGAGACGATCGTCATCTCGGGCACGGGTCAGACCTGGCAGGTCCCGAACGACCTCGCGATCGTCCAGCCCGCGGCGCCGATGGATCCGACGCAGGTGCAGACCGTGTCGATGGTCGAAGGGCCGGCCGCGCCGCCCGGAGGCATCAGTGGGCGCGTGCAGGTGCAGAGCGAGGCGCAGGGCGAGGTGTACGTCGTCGCGTTCGACGCCGCGAACCCCCCGCCGCCCGAGGGCACCGGCACGCCCGTGGGCCTCGCGTCGATCCCGCGCACCGCGTTCAGCGGCGCGGGCGCGCAGGTCCGCGAGGCCGACTTCGTCATCCGCGGGCTCCCGCCGGCGACGTACTCGTTGGTCGCGATCCTCGACGCGAACGACAACTTCTCTCCGCTCGTCCCGCTCCTCGCGCAGCCGGACGCCGGCGACGTCCTCGGGGCCGGCACCACGCCGATCACCGTGACGAACACGGTCGAGGCCGGCGCGATCGTGCAGGTCGGTCAGGCGCTCCCGTTCGATCGCCCCGCGTTCGAGTTCGACGCGGGGATCTCGATCGCCCGCACTGCGTTCCCCGCGACGATCCGCCTCGAGTCCCACGACATCCCGGCGCTCGGGATCGAGGACGCGATCTTCCCGGTCACGCTCACGCAGAGCGACGCCGACGCCGACAACACGCTCGACCTGCGGCCCCGCGTCCTCCTCACGCGCATGGTGGACAGCGGCGACCCGCGCACGGCGCCGAACGATCCGCGCGTCACGATCATCCCGGGCATCGTCAACGCGATCCCGTTCCTCAGCGCGCTCGCGGGGAGCGCGTCGGTGATCCCGACGCAGTCGATCGACGTCATCCTCCCGCCCGTCGCGCTCGTTGCGAACGCGTCCGGCGGATTCGATCGCGTCTCGCCGCCGCCGCCCGGCCGCTACCGCGTCAACGTGTTGTCGTCGACCGGGCAGACCTGGTCGGTGCCGTCCGACGTCGATGTCGTGCTCGGGCGCGTGGGCGGCCCGGCCGAGGACGCCACGCAGGCCCGCTTCATCACGGTCGAGGACACCGCCGTCCCCGGCGGCGTGATCACCGGTCGCATCACGCTCGGCGTCGCGCCGCCCGAGGGTGACTTCAGCGTCGTCGTGTTCGCGTTCGCGACGAACGACCCGCCGCCCCCGAACGGCTCCGGTCGCCCGCGCGCGGTCGCCGTGGTGCCGAAGGCCGACTTCGACGCCGGCAACACCGCGGCCTACGCGCTCGGCGGCCTCACGACGGGCACGTACCAAGTGCGCGCGTTCCTCGACGCGGACGACGACTTCGTCCCGTGGTTCGACACCCTCAACCAACCCGACGCCGGCGACGTCGGGGGTGGCCACATCGACACGATGAACGGGCGCCTCCTCGACGTTTCGGTGATGGCGCTCGGCCCGCCCGCCACGGACATCGGCGTCACGATCGTGCAGCCGCTCGCGGTGCCGGTCGACCGGCCCGTGTTCAGTCTCGTGCCCGCGGACGCGCGCGTCGATCCTTCCACCGGGACGACCGCGGTGAGCCTCATGTCTTTGAACGTCACCACCGACGTCCTCTCGCAGATGGGTGTGTTCGTGGTGCAGTGGGTCGACCGCAACGCCGACGGCGTCGCCGACGACGTCAACGGCGATGGCTTCCCGGACACGTACCCGATCGTCGTCGCGCAGCAGTTGAGCGAAGACCCGTCGAACCTCGCGCTCGAACCCGACGGCGTGCAGATCCCCGGCTTCATCAACCCCGGCCAGTTCGCGGGCGCGGGCTTCCCGGCCGCGGATCCCACGCAGGTGCAGGCGTCGATCGTCGCGACGACGGTGGGCGTGGTGTTCCCCGGCTTCGGCGCGCGCCCGTCGAACCCGACGATGCCCGTGATGGCGCCGGACGGTCGCTACCGCATCACGGTGATCGCGCCGACCGGTCAGACCTGGTCGATCCCCAACGAGATGTCGCAGGCCGCGGGAACCGCGCTCGAGATGACGCAGGGCCGCTACCTCACGGTGCAGGATTGATCCCGCTCCTCCTCCTCGCGGTGGCCTCGCCGGCCACCGACGTCGCGTGCGCGGCGCTCGAAGGGGAGGGCCTCGGCCGCGCGCTCGCGAAGCTCGACGACGACGCGAAGTACCGCCCGCTGCGCGGCGTCGCGGCGCTCCTCGCCGACCAACGCCTGAAGGCCGCGAACCTGCTCGCGAAGGAGCCGGCCTTCGCGGCGTACTACGCGATGGCGCAGAAGAACGGGCCAGGCGGGATGGGTCGCGCGCGCCAGACGCTCGCTGAGGCGTCGCGCTCGGACGACGCCCCGGCGGACGCGTTGTTCCTCGCCGCGCTCGCATTCGACCAGGCCGGTCAGCGCGAGGCGGCGCACGGCGTGTTGAAGCGCGCCCTCGCGCGCGCGGAGGACGCGCTGGATCCCGCGCTCGCGCCCGAGGCGGCGAACGGCCTGGTGCGCGCGCTGGAGCACGCGGGCGAGGACCCGTCGAAGATCGGCGCGTGCCTCGTGAAGGCGGGGCGAATGAACCTCGCGCTGCGGGTCGCGAAGGAGCCGGCGGAGGAGCTCGCGGTGTGGAAGGACATCGACGACACCGCCGCGCTCACGCTCGCGAAGAAGGTGTTGGTCGACAACGGCGCCAACGAAGAGGCGCTCGCGACGCTCCTTCGAATCCTCGTCGCGAAGCGCGAGTACGCGTTGGTGAAGCAGCGCGTGGAGGAGACGGAGTCGGAGTCGGCCGCCGTACTCCGGGCGAAGGCGCGGCTCGCGATCGAGGCGAAGGACGCGCGCACCGCGGTCGACATGGCGCGCGCCGCCGCCGCCGCGGATCCGAAGTCGGACGTCGGCGTGGCGTTGGTCGTGGAGGCGATGCTCCTCGACGACTCCGCGGGTCAGGCGCAGGCGTTCGTGGAGACACTCCTCGCGCGCAGCCCGGTCGACGTGGATCCGTTCGAGCTGTTGGTGCGCGTGGGCAAGGCCCGGCGCGCCGAGCGCAAGGTGCGCGACAACGAGCTGAGGAGTCGCGCGTTCCGGGCGGAGTGGAATGCGCGGCGTCAGCGTGTGGCCGACACCGAGAAGGTGTTCCGCGCGGTCCGCTCGGCCGAGAAGCAGAAGAGCGAGACCGGGCTGCAGGAGCTCGCGGCCCGCGACGTGCGGCGGCGTCTCCCCGTGGACCTCGCGATCGCGCGGCTCGGGCAGGCCGGGTCGGCGCGCGCCGCTCGCGACAGGATCCTCGACGCGTGCGGCGACGACCTATCGCGATTCCTCGCCCGCAAGCGCCCGTGGGAGCGCAGCGTCGTGAAGACGAAGATCTACCCGAAGCCGCGCGACGTCGTCCTCACGCAGTCCGCGGCCGACCCGATGCGGTGCGCGCGGACACGGCCGATGACCGGGCGCCGCCGCCAGAAACGCTGATCGAAAAAACTTCGATGGAACGCGCGAGGTGCCGGGCACGAAGGCTCGACACCATGTCGATGCTCAAATCACTGCTCGGCGCCGCCGTGCTGACGGGGATGTTCGCCCCGTCCGCGCGCGCCGACGACGAACCCACTCGACTCACGGTCGCCGCCGGCGCCGCGATGTCCAAGACCACGTGGCGCGGCGACGCCGGGGCCCACTCCACGTTCGAGCTCGGGCTCGAGGCCACACCCTGGCTCGGCTTCTTCTTCCTCTCGCGGCTCGGCTACGGGCTGATCGACCAACGGATGCTCACGTACGTGTCGGCGGGCGTGCGGCTCACGATGGAGCCCGTCCCCGACATCCGGACCTACGCGCGCCTCTCGGTCGCGCACCAACACGAGGAGACGCTCCACGTCGTCGCGCAGGATCCGGGCGGGGCGCTGTTCGGGATCGGCGACGGCATCCGTCACCGCGGCGGCGGCGAGCTCGGGCTCGGCGTGGCCTTCGACCTCGCCGAGTCCGACGGCTTCGGCGTGTTCGTTTCGGTGGAGGGCAACGGCATGTTCTTCCCGGACCCCCGCGGTCCGCAGCTCTACGCGGCGTTCTCGAGCGCGTTGGGGATCCGTCATGCGTTGTGAGTGGCTCGTGTTGTCGTTCCTCTTGATCGGGTGCGGCGCGAAGACGATCGACGAGCAGCCGTGCAACGACACGGCGCTGACCTACGCGTCGTTCGGCGAGTCGTTCATGAGTACGCACTGCCAGACGTGTCACGGCGCGGTCGGTCCGGATCGCCGCGGCGCGCCGCTCGCGTACGACTTCGGGACCGTCGAGTTGGTGCGCGGCTACAAGGATCGGATCTACGTTCGCGCGGCTTCGGTGAACACGACGATGCCGCCGGGCCCGGACGATCCGTCCGAGGAGGAGCGCGAACAGCTCGCCGAATGGCTCGCCTGCGACGCACCGTGACCGTGTTCGCGCCCACTCCGCGCGTAACTGCCCGGAATGGCTGGTCCGGCGATCGGAGGTCCGCCGAGTGACCGATGGGCTGACCCGGACCGAGCCCGTACCCCGTCGTGCGTGCTGATCTCGAAGTCCGGTCCACGTCCCGGCCTACTCGCCTCGCTCGCCTTCGTCGCGGCCGCGACCGTCGCGTCGCCCGCGCTCGCGCAGGACTTCTCCGTCCCGTTCTCCACCGAGCCGCCCGGTACGCTCGCGGTCGGCGACACCGTCACGATCAGCTACGACCTCGAGAACGTCAGCGGCACGGCGGCGGGGACGTTCAGCGTCGGCTTCGTCATCCAGAACACCGCCGCGACCGAAGCGTACCTGTTGCACGAGGACATCATCTCGTCGCTCGGCGCGTTCGGATCGCTCACGCGCACGATGACGTTCTCGGTCCCCGCTGGCTACGACGGCTTCTGGATCGCGGGCCTCATCGCCGACCCGTGGGACGACACGGTCGAGGTCGACGAGAACAACAACGTCTACGTCTTCAACACGATGATCACGATCGGCGGCGGCACCACCGGCGGCGCGATCTCCGTGACGAGTGAGGCGCTCCCCAACGCGCAGGTCGGCGCGAGCTACTCCACGTTCCTGCGTCAGACCGGCGGCACTTCGCCGACGTGGTTCGTCTCCGCGGGCTCTCTCCCGCCGGGCCTCTCGTTGTCTTCGGGCGGCGAGATCTTCGGCTCACCGACGAGCGCGGGCACGTACAGCTTCTCCGTCACCGCGGAGCAGACCGGGTACACGCCGGGCACGGGCTCCTTCTCTCTGACCGTCTCCGAGTCGACGGGCGGCGCGATCACGCTGTCGCCGACGTCGCTCCCCGAGGCGCGCGTCGGTGTCCCGTTCATGGCGCAGATCGCCGCGAGCGGCGGCACGCCGCCGTACGGCTACCAGGTCATCAGCGGCGCGCCCCCGTGGCTCATCACGACGGGCGCCGGAATGGACGCCGGCAAGATGACCGGCACGCCGGACGCCGTGGGCTCGTACTCGATGATGGTGTTCGTCGTGGACAGCCAGAACGTCAGCGCGATGGCGACGGTCTCGTTGAACGTCGTGGAGTCCGGACCGCTCACCGTCGCGACTACGCTCCCCGCGGGCGTCACGAACAAGCCGTACTCCGGCCGCCTCGTCAGCGGCGGCATCCCGCCGTACTCGGTGCAGGTCACGAGCGGCGCGCTCCCGGCGGGCCTCGCGATCGACGCCGCGACCGGACAGCTCTCCGGCCTCCCCACCGCACAGGGCAACTTCACGTTCGAGGTCGCGGTCGGCGACAGCATGGGCGCCTCGGCGACGGGGTCGCTCACGATCGGCGTGACCCAGGAGATGGTCCTCTACATCTCGTCGACCGAGCTCGTGGTCTACACGAACGCCGACGCGATGACCCCGCTCGTCGCGATGGGCGGCGTGCCGCCGTACAACTGGTCGATGATCGGCGGCGAGCTCCCGCCGGGCCTCTCCTTCGACGCCGCCGAGGCCCGCATCGTGGGTCGCCCGAGCGAGATCGGCGCGAAGACGGCGACATTCGTGGTCTCGGACGCGGAAGGCACGAGCTTCCAGGGCGACGTGACCGTGCGCGTCTCGATCTTCATCCCGCAGGGCGGCGGCCGCACCGGCACCGACCGCGACTCGGGCTGCCAGTGCGTGACGCCCACCGCCGGCGCGAGCGGTGCGGCCGGCGCGTGGATGCTCGGGTTGGTGGCGTTCGCGCTCGTGCGTCGCCGACGCTGAGTTCGAGTCAGCGCTCGTTCCACCCCTTGCCTGCGAAGATCTTCTCCTTCGCCTTCTCGATCCGAGCCTCGCGCGTCTTGGCTTGTTTCGCCGACGAGAAGTGCAGCACCCAGCTGCGCTGACGCCCGGGCGTGAGCGCTCCGAACGCCTTCTTCAGCGCCTTGTCCGCGCGGAGGGCTGCGGTGAGCTCCTCGGGGTGGTCCGGCTTCTTCGCCTCGGCGAAGTCGACCTTCAGGCCGGCCTTCTCGACCTGCACCGCCTTCTTCACGAGCGCCTTCACCTTGGCCTTCTTCTTCGTGACCTGTGCCGGGTCGGTGAACTCGACGCGCATCGCGGAGCGGGTGTTCTCGCCCTGCGGGACGAGCAGGCCGTGCGGGTCCTCGAGGAGCGCGCCCTTGAAGAACATCAGCGCGCAGTGCGCCTTGAACGGCTGGAGGATGGCGATGTTGCCGTCGTCCGTCGCGTAACACGGCTTGCCCCACTTCAGCTCTTCGGTGAGGCCGCACTCCAACAGGATCGCGCGGAGCGCTTCCATCTCCGCGCGCCACTGCTTGGCGCGGCCGAGGTAGGCGTCGACTTTGGGATTCACGCCGACGATGAACGCGCGCCCGCGCCGCGCGCGCAAGTGAGAACCAACGGAGGCTGCGCTCAACGCACGAGCTGTGTCACCCAGCGACGCCCACGTCCGAGGCCGCGGCGCACCTTCCGCGCGACGCGCTTCGCGGGCCCGGGCGGGGGCGCCGGCTCCACGACGAAGCCCTCGAGCGCCGCGCCCACGCGCTTCAGTTCGATCTCGCTCAGCGCGATCGATCCCACCCGGGCGTTCGCGCGCGCTTGGGCCTCGTGGCTCGCGCCCACGATCACGCCGCCGACGCCCGGCTGACCCGCGACCCACGCGAGCGCGACCTGCGCGATGCTCGCGCCGTGTCGGTGCGCGACCGGCCGCAGATAGGTGTCGAGCACGTCGAGCAGACGCGCGTGGTTGGCCCGCGTGAACAGCGCCGAGTCGCGCCGCGGATCGTCGGCGCTCAGGCCGCGGGGCCCGACCAGCGCACCCTCCGCGAGGGGCGAGTAGGCGAGCGCGGGGACGCCGCGTTCGCGCGCCCACGGGAGGACGCTCGCCTCCACTTCGCGCGCGAGGAGGCTGTACCGATCCTGGATGCTCGCGAGCGGGACGTCGCCGAGCGCGGCCTTCGCGGTAGCGAGCGCTTCGACGCCGAAGTTGCACACGCCGATCGCGCGCAGCTTGCCCTCGGTGCGGAGGTCGAGGAGTGCGCCGATACTCTCTTCGACGGGGACGTGCGGATCGTGGTGGTGGATCTGCACGACGTCGAGGACGGAGACGCCGAGCCGGCGCAGGCTCTGTTCGACCTCCCACCGGATCGACTCGGGGCGGCTGTCCTTGCGGACCTCGATCGTGCGACCGCCGTCCGGGAACGCGAAGAGGAGGTCGCCGTGTTGGCCGTCCCAGCGCAGTCCGACCTTCGTGAGGATCGCGACGTCGCGACCGCGGACGGCGCGGCCGACGATCTCCTCGCTCCGCCCCAGCTCGTACAGCGGGGCGGTGTCGACGGTGGTGACGCCCGCGTCGAAGGCCGCGTGGAGCGCGCGCACGCGACGATTCTCATCGGCGACGATCGCGGGCGGGCCGTGCTGCATCGTCCCGAAGACGATCTTCGAGATCTCCACTTCGCCCAGCCGCGTCGACTCCATGCGCGCGGCATGATGCCGACAACGCGACCCGAATGCGAAGGATATGCTGCGCGCCCTACCGGCAGTAGTAGCCGGTGTCCTCGTCGATCCAGCCGCAGCCGCGCGAGCCGCAGTCGCGGCGCTCGAGGTCGCCTTCGCGGTTGCACCACTCCGCGGTGTCGCCGTCGCAGCGCCCGAGGAACGTGACGTCGCCGCAATCCGACGGGAGGCAGTCGGCGCCGAGGACGGCGTCCTCGTACGGGATGCACGCCTCGTCGCAGAGCCCGCAGTCGCGGGTGCGCAGCGTGCCCTGGTCGCACCAACTCAACGCGTGGCCGTCGCACTGGCCGATCGGGAGGACGCCGCCGCAGGGATCCGACGCGACGTCGAGGCAGCGCCAGCCACCCGCGTTCGCGCTCCACCCGCACACGGCGTCGGCGCCGCACGTGTCGACCTGGAGCTCGTCGCTGTCGCAGTACGTCGCGACGGAGTACGCGCCGTCGCAGAAGCCGACCGCGTCGACGTCGTCGCACGGCTGCGGTCCGGGCGGCGCGGTCGGGCCGACGTAGCCTTCGATCCACGCGAGGTGGCGGTCGACGCGCGTGTAGTTGTCTTCGCCGACGCAGCTGCTGTCGCCGTGGCTGAGGTCGCCGATGACGCGCGTCGTCCCGTCGGGCGCGATCACCATCAGCGGTCCGCCGGAGTCGCCGAAGCACACGCCGCGCTGACCTTGGCCGTCGATGGTGACGAAGTTGCCGCGGACGCTCACGATGGGTTCGGCGGTGAACTCGCGTTGGCCGCTGCGCCCGGTCTCCTGCTGGCCGTAGCCGGAGGCCTCGGCGGTGGTGCCGACCCAGCTCGAGTCGAGCGTGCCGGTGAACAGCGGCACGGGTTCGACGGCGGGGAGGAGATCGCGGGCGTCGCGCGAGAGCTCGACGAGCGTCATGTCCGCGGACGGGTTGTCGACGACGCGCGCGGCGTTGATGCAGACGTTCGGGTCGTCGGGGTCGGTGCCGATGCAGAAGCGCGTCGTGCTCCGGAGGCCGCAGTGTTCGGCGGTGAGGACCCACGTCGGCGTGATCAACAGGCCGCTGCACCCACCGAAGGTGCCGATCGCCATTTGCTGGCCGGCCGTGAGCATCACGTGCGTCGGCGCGGACGTCCCGTAGAACACGTTCTGCACGGGCGGTGGTTTGGTCGGT
This sequence comes from bacterium, assembly GCA_030426505.1. Lineage (GTDB taxonomy): Bacteria > Myxococcota > Kuafuiibacteriia > Kuafuiibacteriales > Kuafuiibacteriaceae > JAUHYN01. The sequence goes on from JAUHYN010000010.1 coordinate 11,743, forward strand.
TGTTCGAGGCAGAGGTCGCCGCCGTCGACGGGGCCGCCGTCGCGCGGGAGGACTCCGCCGTCGCGCGGCGCGGGCGGACGCACGGGCGGCCCGGCGTCGCGTTTCGTGGGCGGGGCTTCGACGCCGCCGTCGAGGGCGGCCGGACGTTCGAGATCCATCGATCGCTTCTCCGCCCCGGCCGGGACACAGGCGGTCATCGCGAGGATCGGGAGCAGTCGTGGCCAGCGCACGCCGTCCCAGGGTAGGGGCAGGCCTCGGTCCCGGGCCCTCGGACGACTGCCGTTCGACGAAAGTCCCGACCTGGAACGCCAGTCGGGTGATCGGGGGCGCGCGCGGGTGCTACCCTCTTCGCACGGTGCGCGCGCTCTTCTTGGCCCTCGCTCTCGTCGCCGGCTGCGGCTCGTCCGGGGCGGGCGACGGCGGCGACGACGGGGACGGCACGACCAACCCGCCGAGCTGCGACGTCTTCTCGTCGGCGTGTATGGCGTGCGCGTCGGCGCTCGAGGCGGACAGCGCCGCGTGCGCGATCGATCCCCAGGCCTGCACGGCCATGCAGGAGATCGAGATGACGATCCGCTGCTTCGAGGACGAGGGCGTCTGCCAGAAAGCGGCCCTCACCAAGGCCGCGAGCTGCCACCGGGGCTGCTGCGACGTGGAGCAGGCCAACGTCGAGACCTGCACCGGCGACTGCTTCGTGACGCGATCCGAGTGCGCGGTCCGCGAGGTCCGGCGCTACGACGCCTGCTACATGCTCTGCAACGACCCGCTGACCTGCGCCTTCTGCGACGCGGACCTGACCACCGGCTTTCGGCAGTGCGACGCGGACGCGACACGCTGTGCCGACGTGTGTGTGATGACCCACCGGCCCGGCGGCTGAGATCTTTCGGACGGACCCCCCGGTTTTTCGGCCCCGCCTCGCCCTCGGTCGGTGCATTCTGGGAACGTGCGCTGGTCCGTCTTGCCCCTGACTCTCCTCTTCGCGTGCTCCGCAGGGGTCGGCGAGCTCGGGGACGGCGGCCTCGGCGACCCGTTCGGCAACGGCGGCAACGGTAACGGTAACGGCAACGGGAACGGCAACGGCGATCCGGAGATCCCCGACGACTTCGATCCCTCGCGGGAGATCGTCGTCATCCTGGAGAGCGCGCGCCGCGCGAACACGTACCTGGTCGTTCACGACGCCCGCGGCGGCTACCTCGAGATGCGCCGCATGTTCGAAGGCGACCTCGAGGTCGTCGCGATCCCCGACCCCGCGATGATCACGCTCGTCGAGCTCGAGCCCGACCAGACCTGCTACGCCGCGTCCACGTTCGACGAGGTGCGACCGGGCCGAACCCTCCGCTACCGCGCGGCGGCGAAGCGCGAGCAGACCTTCATCGCCGACTTCGACATCACGCTCGCGCCGGGCGCGCCGGGGCTGGCGAAACAGTGGGCCGGCATCGGCTGCGACGGCGCGTACCTCCACGGGAACTCGAACTACTACCGCACCGGCCGCGCGTGCGTCGTGGCGGGCGCGGGCGCGCACGCGGTCAACGTCGGCTTCGACGCGGACGGGCACGTGCTGGGTTGGGCGAAGACGCCGCTCGAGTTGCGCGAGGCGGGGACTGTGCAGGCGCAGATCGGCGCGTTCACGTTCGGCTCGTACCGAGGATCGATCGAGGTCGCCGAGCCCCCGCGCGACGCGACGAGCGGCACGCTGGTGCTCCGGGGCCTCGGGACCACGTACACCACGCAGTCCGAACACCCCTTCGATCCGACGCTGTCGCGCACGATGGTCGCGGTGTCGATGCCCGACGATCCCATTCCGGTGCGGGCGTCGCTCCGCTACGAGGTGCTCGGGCAGACGATCGAGACCGGGCTGACGGTGGTCGACGACTTCGCGTCGCTCCCGGCGCGCATCGCCGGCGGCGGTGACTTCCCGATCGTCGCGAACGCGTTCCTCACCGCGCGCGAGCGACCGGTCGTCGGCGCGCAGCTCCGCGGCCCGACGCAGCTCGCCGACGGCGCGCTCGTCGCGGTGAGTTGGAACACGCAGACCACGTGGGAGATCCGGACGCCCCAGGTGAATGCGTCGTCGTTCCAGTTCCCGCAGCTCCCGGATCAGCTCGCGACGTGTCGCCCGGGGACCACCTCGCCGCGGACTTCGTTCACGCTGTTCGACAGCCGGGACGGCACCGCGTTCGACACGTTCGTAATGGGGCAGGCCGTCGAAGAGATGTCGTCGCGCTACACGACCTACTCGAATTGATCGCGCGTCAGCGCCGCCCGATCGACAGGTAGATCTCACCCATCTGCGCGCCGGCGCCGCCCTGGTTCACCGTGCCGCGCCAACCCAGCTCGAAGTGGTCGTTCGCGATCCCGATGCGGAAGCGCGGCATCGCTTCGAAGTGCCTCGTGTCGTAGCCGCCGGCCATCTGCAATCGCGCGTCGGGCGTGAAGAAGCGCGCGACCTCGAGCTCGGCGCCGACCACCGGACGCACGACGCCGCGCGGGAGTTCCCAGTTCAGACCGACGCGCGGCGAGACTCGACTCACCCCGGTCGGCCCCAGTGCGAGCTGGCCGTCGATGCCCGCGTGCGCAGAGAACCCGACGCCGAGATCCCGCCGCGCGGTGAAGTGTGCGCCGACGATCAACGCGGCCTGGTTCGTCCCCTCGTACTCGCTCTGCAGCGCGCCATCGAGGCGGCGCCCCATCCCGATCGCGCCGTGGAAGGCGTCCTGGAGCTGGGCGCCGCCGTAGTCACCGACGAGGCTCACGCCGACGGTCGGGCCGAAGTCGTACTCGACCGCGCCGCGCTCCACGCGGTGCGAGAGCGCGGCGAGGATGTCGAGCTCATCGACGCGGTGGTCCCCGCCGCGCTCGGTGAGCATCCCGTGGCGGACGTCGAGGTCGAAGGTGTCGTCACCGCGCCGGAGCGTGAGGCCGATGTTGGCGGCCTGGGTGAATCCGTCGTCGTCGCCGTTCGGGTAGAAGAACTGATCGTTGAACCAACTGAGTCGGAGCGACGGGCGGATGGTCGTGTCGATCGGTTCGTCGCGCAGCGAGGCGACGACCGCGTCGAGGCGATCGATCCCGTCACCGCCGGAGGCCGCGTCGGTGCGGCCGGCGAGGAACGTCGCGTCGTCGGGGACGCCGCGCGACGGCGTGAGTTGGCGCAGCCCGTGGAGGAGGGCGAGCGCTTCGTCGGTGCGGCCTTCGTCGCGCAGCTCGGCAGCGAGCTCGAGCGTGCGGCGATGCACTTCGTCGCCCACGCGCGCGGTGGACGCGCGTCCGATCGTCGGGTCGGGGACGAGCGCGGCGGCGAGCGGCGACTCGGGCTCGGCGCGGACCGCCTCGGCCCGAGGAGGCTCGGCGCGGACATCGGGGCTCGGCGCGGCCGGTTGCGTCGGAGCGGGGGCGCGGGTGTCGGCGACGCGCGGCGCCTCCTCGTCGCGACGGATCTTCACGCCCGACGTGAAAAGCAAGACACGGGCCGGACCGGTCGCGGTCCGCTTCCGCGGTCAGGCGCCCGTTCCGAGGCCCCAAGTGCAAGATCGGCAACGGGATACCTGCGTCCGACGCGCCGCGCGCCCTCCGGCGCGGTGCGGAAGGCGACGCAGCCGCGGCCCCCGTGGTGGAGGACGTCGAGGTTGTTCTGACTTCGGGCGACGAGCGCGACCGAGACGAAGCGACGCATCACGCCCCCGGGATGAACGGGCGGTCCGCGTGGAGCGAACGGCGCAGGTCTTCGTCGGCGTCCTCGGCGAGGATGCGCAGGTCCTCGCTCTCGGCGAACGTGCCGTTGTCGCCGTCGTAGCGCTCGAACAGGTAGTAGGTCTCGACCTCGGTCGACTTCGTGCTCTTGCGGAGCGGGAGCGTGACGTCGCACTGCTGCGTCGCGGTCTTCGTCGCCTTCGCGAACCAACAGAAGAGCTTCCCCTCCGCGAAGTCGACAGTGCCCTGGTTGGCGTGACGACACGCGGTGCAGGGGCCGGGCGTCTTCGTCGCGATGACCAGCGTCGACGACTTCTTGCGGCGCGGCGGTTCCGGTGTGCGCGGCGTGGGGCGCTTCTTGCGGGGCGGCATCACTTCACCGGCTTTCGTTCGTAGCGCGCGACGACGTCTTCGCCCGCGACGCGCTCGGCGATCGGGCCGAGCCACTTACCGCGCATCGCGACGTCGAGATCCATCGGCGTGGTGCGCGCTTCGATCAGGCGCCCGTCGATCCCGTGGCTCATGCTCAGGCGGTCCTTCACGCTGTCCACGTCGTCGGGGTGGCCTTCGAAGGTGACCTCCGCGTAGCCGTCGGGGTCGCTCTGGTCGAGGACCACGAACACGACGCGCCGCGGGCCGAGCTCCACTCTGTATCGCATCATGGTTCGAGGACTCCCAACATGAAGAAGAAGTGCTCCGGGTCGCGCTGGTAGAGCTGAAGCATACGCTCGGGTGAAGTCATATACTCCATCCCGACGCTCACGACCTCCGTCGCCTGCTCGCGCCCGTAGTCACGCCCCACGTACGCGTTGTCGAAGTGGTCCTCGAACGCGAGCTCGCCGATCTTGTACTCCTCGATCCCCGTGAGGTCGCGCAGCTGCGCGCGGCGCTCGGTCCCGCCGTTCGCGACGCGACTGCGCGCCTGAACCCACGCCCGCGCCGCGCGGTAGACCTCGGGGTTCGAGTACTCGATGTAGTGACCGAGCTCGTGGAAGACGATTGAGCGCGTCGGATCGTCGCCGATGTTGAGAGGCCCATTGCGACGCGCGTCGGCGCGCGGGGCGTCTCTGATCAAGCGGATCGACTCGGCGCCGATCTCGTGCGGGATGATCCGGAGCGCGTCACCGACCCAGCCGCGCAGCACCGTCGGATCGACCACCGCCGCGGCGCTCGGCCGCACGCTCATTCGTCCGGCGACGGCGCGCGCTTCGGCGTCCGAGACGTGGCGCGTCAACCCAGCATGCACGCGCGACATCTCTTCGATCGCGAGCGCGCGCGCCTGACGTTTCGAGCGATCGATCAGGCGGTCGACTTCGGACATCCGCGTCTGCACGGTGTCGAGCTCGTGCTGGTGCGCCGCGCGCTGTTGGCGCTCGGCGGGAGACAGCTGACTCGGGTCCATGCCGAGCAGGCGCCCGCTCTCGCCGGAGTAGAGCTCGGCCTGCCGCGCCCCGAGCTGTTGGCGCTCGGTCACGAGGTGCGGCGTGCCCGTCTCGGCGCGCTGCAGGTAGGACTCGACGAGCCGACGCGTGCGCGGGTTCATCACTTCGAGGCCGCGGTGGATCAGCCCGAGGTGTTCGGCGCCGGCGGCGGGCGTCGCGGTGGGGTCGCCGGTCCACCCGAGCGTGTCGCGGCGCGCGTGGACGTCTTCGGCGCTCGGTGACGGGCCGACCGGATCCGCATGCGCGCGCATCGCCGGGGGGCGCCCGTGTTGCGCGCGGCTCCAGGCCTCGACGGTGGCGTCGAACGGGCGACGCATTCCGCTGCGGACCTCGGTGCGCCACGCACTCGGCGAGACCTGCGTGTCCAGGTTCGGGTCGCGCACGACGGAGGGCGGGAGGCCTTCGCGCCTCAGCACGTAGTCCATGACGAGTCGGCTCATGCGGCCGTTGCCGTCCATGAAGGGGTGGATGCTGACGACCTCGCGCTGCGCGTCGGCGGCGACGACGACCGGATCCTCACCGGCCGCGAGGCGCTCGTCGATGCGCGCGAGCGCCTGCTCGAGGCGCCCGCGGACCTCGGCGGGCGAGGTGTACTCGACGATGACCATGCGGCCGTCGCCGCTCGCGCCGAGGTCGTGGACGTTCAGGTGCGGGTTCGTGCGCAGCGCCTCGAACTCGGCGTTGCTCACGACCTGCTGACCCATCAGGCCCTCGCCACCCTGGTGCGCGGTCTCGCGCGGCGCGGAGCGGACGAGGCCGCGGCGCGCCTCGGGGAGGATGCCCTCGCTCGCGGCGCGGTGGGCGTCGATCAACGTGTCGACGGTGAGCGGCTCGCCGCGCTCGGCGGCGCCCATCATGATCGCTTCGGCGCGTTGCCACGCCTCGAAGTCGACGCGGCCGTACCGGTGCTCGGGGTTCTGGACGCCGGCGTCGCGCGCCTCCTGGTAGTGGACCTCGTCGACGAAGCGGCGCCCCGCGAGCTCGCGATCGAGCGCGGCGCGCGCGTCGGGCGGGAGCTCGCTCCGCATCTGCTCGATCAAGCGGCCCATCTGTTCGGGGTGGGCCGAAGGATCGCGGAGGACCACCGGGTCGACGCCGGCGCGTTGGGCGAGGCCCTCCATCTCGGCGCGCGTGGGGCGAGGCGCGGGCGCGGCCGGGTCGCCGCGCACGAGGTACGTGCCGTCGTTGGCGCGCAGGAAGATGCGCGACTCCATCGCGCGCGCCTGCGCGGCGAGGCCGGTCGGGTCGTTCCCGAGGCGGCGGAGGACGCGCGCGGTCCCGCCGTCCGCGGCGGCGAGATAGCCCAGGCCGCGCGGCGACTCGGCGCCGATCTCCGCGAGGCGCGCGGCCGAGTCGATCCCGACTTCGTTCGCAGCGCGCAACACCAGCGAGCGCGACTCGCCAGTGGAGAGCGCCTGCAAGACAGCTTGCACGCGCGCCGGATCGTGCTGCGCGACGTCGATCAGCTCGGAGAGTCGCTCGGGCGGGAGCTCGAGGAGCCGGCGCGCCTCGAACGACACCACGCCCTCGTCGCCGAACGCCTCCATGAAGCGCTCCGCGCCGAGTTCACCGACGAGGCGCTCCGCGACCGGGCCCTGGTTCTCGATGAAGCGCGCGATGGTGGGGTGCGCGTCGGACGCGGCCTGCGCGCGCTGCGCGATCATCGCGGCGTCGAGCGTCGGGCGCGAAGTCGGGCGCACGAAGCCCGCGGACTCGAGCGCAGCCCGCTGCTCGACGATGCTGCGCGCATACGCCGGCGCGTCCGGGAGTCCGGCGCGCTGCGCGAGGTCGGTCGCGATGCGCGAGACCTCGGTGTTCGTCAGCGGGCGGGCGCCCGCATCGGCCTGCGCGGCGGAGAGGTGACGGAGCACGGCGGCATGCACCATCTCGTCGCGCGCGGCGCCCACGAGGGACTCCGCGGCCTCGGGCGAGAGGCGCCCGTCCTCGCGGAGGCGCTGCACCACGCCGTCGTAGAACGAGGCGCCGTCGCGCGCGCCGAGGCCTTCGCCTTCGGTCGAGTCGAGCGCGTGTCGGGCGGCGGTGAGTTCTTCCGCGACGATGCGCTCGGCGCGGGCGCGCGCCTCGGGCGTCGACAACGTCGCGTCGGCGGGGTTGCCGCGGTGCGTGCCCTCGACGAGCTCCGCCGCGAGGGCGCGCTCGCCGACGACTTGCCGCAGCTCCATCAGCGCGTTGCCGCGCGCGGTGTCGCCGCCTTCGAACGCGGCGTGGGCTTGGCCGCCGAGGCGTTCGCTCATCGTGAGGGCGGCGTCGCGGTACGCTTGCAGGCGCGACGTTCCGCCCTCGTCGCCGCCGCGCGAAGCGTAGAGCGCGTCGCCCGCGGCGATGACGGCGTCGCGCGCGCGGCCGGACGCGGCGGGCTCGGTCGGGTTCGTGTCGAGCGCGCCCGCGTGCAGTTGCGTGGCGCGCTCGATGCGGAGCGCTTCCACCGCGCCGTCGACGATCGCGACGCGCTCGGGCGCGTCGGGCGTGGTGCTGTCGAGGCCGAGGCGCTCGTAGAGGCGCGACTTCAGCGCGGTGACTTCGGCCTCGGTGGGGACGCGGCCCTCGGTCGCGCGCATGAACGCTTCGACTTGCGCGTGGACCTCGGCGCGCGCGCGGCGAGCGCCGCCCGGGGCGTGTTCGCCGACGGCGCCGACCAGGTGATCGGAGAGCCCGCTCGCGGCGCGCTGCGGCCGGACCGCCGCCGCCATACCGCCCGCGAAGAGCACGTTGAGACCCAGCCCGATCGCGGCCTGACCGAGCTCGCTCCGCTCGAGGCCGACGCGCTGCGCGACCCACGGTGTCGCCACGGTCGTCGCGAACGCCTGCGCGCCGCCGAGCGCCACCGGCGTGAGCGCGCGGCTCCACGCCGAGGCGCTCTGCACGTGCGACCAGCTCATCGCGCGACGGAGCGCTTGGAGGCGGGTGCCGGCCGCGGCGACGTCGTCGCCCGCGCGCACGATCCCGGCCGCGCGTTGGCCGGCGCCGATCGGGATGAAGTTGCTGAGGACCTCGAAGCCGCGCGCGGCGCCGGTGTTGCGACCGACGAGGCGACCCACGCCGTAGTTCGCGGCCATCATGCCGCCGCCCACGACCGTGACGGTGCCCGCCGTGCGGAGCGCGGCCATCGCGCGCATCGCGAGCTGCGCGCTCCGCGCGGCGTTCACGGCGGAGGTCGCGGTGCGCACGCTGTTCACGGCGTTGGCGCCCTCGGCGACGGCCGCGCCGGAGCCGATGCCGCCCGTGACCACCACGCCGAGGCCGACCTCGAGCGCGGTGTTGAGGCCGATGATCCACATCATCCCGTCGGTCGTCTCGCGGAGGCTGTCGGCCTGCGATTGGATCGAGTCGGCCATCTCGGGCGTGACCGCGATGATGCGGTCGTCGCTGAGCTCGCGGGCGGCGTGTTCGAACCCGAGCACGGGCCCGGCGAGCGCGCGGGCGATCGGCACGCCGCCCTCGCGGATCGCGATGCGGTTGAAGTCCTGCCAGTCGTACTGGCCGCGACCGTCCGTGCGGTGGATGCCGCTGCCGATCGTCACGAACGCTCCGCCGTACGTCTGGGGCATCGTGTCTGCGCGCGAACGGTCGGAGATGATGCGCACCGCGTGGAGGAACTCGAAGGCGCGACCGTCGTCGCGCGCCGCGCGCCACGAGCCGGCCATGTCCTGCGAGCCGCGGACGAGCCTGTTGCGCTCGTTCGTGACCCAGGACGTCCGCATGCGGATCATGTGCTCGCCGGCCTCGGCCATGTCCTCCTTCATGTCGAACTGGCCGAAGGTGAGGAGCCAAGCGCCGCCGCTGATGACGGATGAGACCTGTGCCTGCGCCGCGCCGATCTCGGCGTGGCCGAGGCTGCGCGTTCGGGCGAAGGCGTAGTCGGCGCCGCGCTCGATCTGGGCCTCACCCGCGGAGAACATGCGGTCGACCTGGGCGAGCGAACGATCGAATCGACCGAGGAGCGCGCGCGCTTCGCGGACGCCGCTCGTGTCGGGGATGTTGCGCGACGGCTGGCCGGGGCGCGGCGCGTCGAACATCCGGTGGGCCTGTTGGTACATCGCGTCGGCCGCACCCGCGACGTAGTGGCCGTCGTCGAGGATCGCTTCGAAGCGCGTGTCCATGCGAGCGAGGCTCGCCGTCGCGGCGGTGCCGATCTGCCCGTACGCGACGCCGGCGCGGCGCGTGTCGAGCGCGAGGTCGCGGTCGGTGGTCGTCTCGGCGGCGGCGAGCTGTTGGCGCGAGACGTCGGGGCGGTAGTCGCCGTTCGCCGTCGCGAGCTCGGTGCGCGCGGTGACGAGGTCGGCGGCGAGATCCATCCGCGCGTCGCTGCCGGCGTCGAGGGTGAGGCGCGTCGCGTCGGCGTGGCCGATCTGCGTCGCGGCGCGATCGAGGCGGTCGGTCGCGCCGATGCGGCCGTCGTCGCCGAGCGCTACGGCGTCGCCTTCGGCGCTGCGCGTCCAGTAGCGCGCGAGGTCCACGCGGCGGGACGCGACGGTGAGCCGCGCGCTGTCGTCGGCGGGGGCGTCCGTCGGGATCGCGGCGGTCGCACGATCGAGCGCGCTCGTCTCTGCGCGGGCGCTGCGGTCGGCCATACCGCGCGCGAGCTGGTAGCCCTCGGCGATGTCGCGCGGGACGGTCGCCGTGATCTCGCCGGTCTCGAGCCGGCGCGCGGCGCGGAGGACGTGGGCGGCGTCCTCGCGATCGCGGCGCGCTTGGAGGCCGATCGTCTCCTCCGCCTCGACCGCGCGTGTGTGGAGGTCGCGTACGCTGCGCGCGTTCGCGTCGGCGAGCGCCTGACGCCCGCGCTCGGTGTCACGGATGATGCGTGCATCGGACACGCCCTCGCGGTCGCGGCGCGACTCGCCGCTCGTCTTGAACGTGTCGCCGAGGAGCGCGTCGGCGCTGTCTTCCGCGCGCGTGAAGCCGTCGCTGGCCTCCGACGCCGCGGAGCGCGCGTCGGTGCGCTGCGTCTCGGCGGCGGTGACGTCCTCGGCGAGGGCCCGGGTGCGTTCGCGTGCGTCGGTTTCGGCGCGATCGCTCGCGAGCGATTGGCCGAGGTCGCGCGTGACCTCTTCGGCGACGCCGCGGCGCTCGGCCTCCAGCGCCGAGATCCGGAGGTCGCGATCGACGCTCGGTGGCTCGGAGTTCGCGATGCCGATTCGCGCGGTCGCGGAGTTCGCCTGGTCGACGCGCGCGCCGAGGTAGAGGTCGCGGTGCCGCGTGAGATCCGCGGAGCGCGTGGAGACCTCGCCGGTCTCCGGGTCCACGCGATCGAAGTAGTCGCCGCGCTCGAGGTGCGCGCGGTGGAAGCCGGCGAGCGCGGCGCTGCGCCGACCTTCGAGCGCGTGCTGCGTGTCGTCGGAGGCCGCGGTGGGATCGACGTCGCGCGCCGTGGTGAGCAGCGCGTCGGCGCCCGGGACGCCGTTGCCGGTGTGCGTGCCGTCGTCATTGCCGAGCACGACCGGCGGGTCACGGGGGAGCGGTGCGGCGCCCGCGGTGAGCGCGCGGATCTGCGACTCGCCGGTGGAGATCTGCGCCGCCGCGGAGAGGCGGTACAGGCGACCGGCGTCGGCGCGGTAGGCGCCCATCGACGCGCGGTACTCGGCTTCGGAGTGCGCGATGCGCGCGCCGCGATCGCGGATGCCTTGCGCTTGGGTCTCGAGTTGATCGGCGCGGGCGGTGTCGCCGCTGTCGCGCGCGGCGGCGGCCTGGCGCGTGAGATCGTCGGCGCGCGTGATGAGGCTTCGGCCCGTCGATTCGCGCGCGGCGGTCGCGGCGCGGTACATCGACTGGAGGCTGCGGCCGAGGTCGGCGTCGAGTTGTCGGCTCTGCTCGATGCCCGAAGCGATCTGCGCGTGGCGCGGGTCCGTCTCGGGGATCGTGGTGAGGATGCGACCGGCCGCTTCGCGTTCGGCGGCCATCGACGAGCGGCGCATCCGCACCAGGAACGTGAACGAGTTGACTGCGGTCCAGCTGCCGCGACGAATCGCGGCGTCCTCGAGTTCGGCGATCCGATCCGCGCCGCGCATCGCGACGGAGCCGTCCTCGTTCAAGAGATCGGGGAGCGTGCCGTGCGCGAGGTAGAACTGGACGTCGGTCGTGCTGATGCCGCGTCGCTCGAGCGCCGCCGTCACGTTCCAGATGTCCGCCGGGACGCCCTCGGGGCGCTGGATCGCGCCCGCGCCGCGCCGGTCGCCCTCCGCGAGGAGGCGCGCGCGCTCGTCGCGCGCTTCGATCGCGTCGATGAACGCGCGCACCGGCGTGTGTCGACCCTCCGTCGCCGGCGGCAGCGCGGCGAGCGCCGCCGCGGTCTGCTGCGTCTCGGGATCGAGCTGGGCGTGCGTGAGGACGTCCTCGCGTCCGACGCGGCGCTCGCGGCGGTTCCAACCCTCGGCGAGCGGCGGGGGCGCTTCGGGTTCGGCGGGGGCAGGCGCTTCGCGGGTCGTGCCAGCGGGCGTGGCTTCGCCGGC
>JAUHYN010000867.1 GCA_030426505.1 bacterium
GAGGCCGCAGCCGCCGCAGTGGTTCGTGTTCGACGCGATGTTCACGCACGACCCACCGCAACAACGATCCGCCGCCACGGAACCGCACGCGGCCCCGTCCGCGAGCGCGAGGTGCTGACACGTGCCGGACGCGTTGCAGCGATCGTTCGTACACGTGTTCCCGTCCGAGCTGCAGGCGGTGCCGCTCGGGCGGAACGACTGGTTGCACGTCGCCGTCCCGTTGCACGAACGCGTGACGCAGTCGGTGCTGTTGCAGGTGACCGACGTGCCGCCGCACGTCCCCCCCGAGCACTGGTCGTTGTACGTGCAGAGATCGCCGTCGTCGCACGACGCGGTGTTCGGCGGGTTCATGCAGCCCATCGCGGGATCGCAGCGGTCGTCGGTGCAGGGGTTCGTGTCGTTGCAGTCGAGGCTCGTCCCGCCGCTGCACACCCCGTTGATGCACGACTCGCCGCTCGTGCAGACGTTCATGTCGTCGCACGGCGAACCGTTCACGAGCGGCGCGTACTCACACGAACCGGTGAGTGGGTTGCACGTGCCCGTCTCTTCCACGCAGTCGATCGGCGGCGACTCACACGTCGTCCGCGTGCCGGCCGTACACGTCCCGCCGACGCACTGGCTCCCCGTCACGCAGAGGTCCGCGCCTTGGCAGTCCATGTCGCCGTTGCAGTCGCTGCACGTGCCCTCGGCGCAGATGCCGGTGCCGCCACCGCTCTTCACGCAGGCGGTGCCGTTCGGCGCGACGGTGTAGAAACACTCGACGCCGCCCACGCCGTTCGGCTCGCACCGACCGTTCGAGCGGCACCCGCCCTGGAGGTCGTCGCACGCGAGCCCTTCACACGGGCCGAGGCAGTTCTCGGTGCAGCCTGGGCACGGGCGCACGGACTCGAGGTACACGCAGAGGTTGTTCGCGGTGTCGCAGGTGCCCTCGCTCGCGTAGGTCTTGAACTCGTCGCCCTCGCAGATCGGATCCGGCGGGTTCGTGCAGAGGCGGTTCGGGCCCTCGCACTCGCCGGTCATCATGTTGGGCTCGCCCGCGTCGCGCGATCCGGGCGTGACGCACAGCCCGCCTTCGCACTGGTCCGTCGCGCCGGGGCACGGGATCGTGTCGGAGCAGACGCGGCGGCAGATGTCGCCGAGGTTGCACGCGAAGCCGTCGGGACAGAGGCGCCCCGGCCCGCACGGGCGGCCCTCGTAGTCGGGCTCGGCCACGCAGGCACCGAGGACCACCAACAGGATGAACCCGCGACGCATGCCGACCGTGAGTCTAGCGCGGCGGCGGAGCGACCTGCAGATCTTTACCGTCGGACGGGCGACGTACCCCGAGCGCCTTTTCGGGTAGGCTCCGCGCCACCGATGTCCGATCGCCCCCGTGTCGTCCTCCGCGCGCGAGGGCACCCGAACGTCCGCGCCACCCACGGTAAGACGTTCGAGGTCACCCCCGACGACGCGATATCCCAAGCGGGGACCTGTATCCTCGGCGTCGATCGTAGCGTCGAGGGCGATCCCTCGCGGCTCCGCGGGCGCGTCGACATCACGCTGTCCTGCGGGTCGGCGAGGGCGGTGACGTCAGGGACGATCAACCCGCTCTACCTCCCGGAAGAACCGTTCATCTTTCGTAAGGATCCGCTCCCGAAGGCGCGGAGCTTCGTGATCGGCTGCGCGCACGCGGCGTCGGAACTCGACCGGGGGCTCGTCGAAGCGCTCCGCGCGCCCGACGCCGAGCTCGAGATCGAAGTGGTCGCGCGCCAGGACGCGACGCAGGGCGTGGTCTACGTGGTCGGCGTCCCGATCGGGAACGACGACGATCTCTCACCCCGCGCGCGCCGCGTGCTCGCGGGCGTGGACATCATCGCCTGCGAAGACACGCGCACCAGCCGGCCCCTCCTCGACGCCATCGGGACGAACGCCCGGCGCGTCAGCTACCACGACCACAACGAACGCGAGCGGGCGCGCGAGCTCGAAGACGCACTGCGCCACGGCGCGCGCGTCGCGGTGATCTCGGACGCGGGCGTCCCGGGCGTCGCGGATCCCGGCCACCGCCTGGTCGATCTCGCGCACTCGATCGGCGCGATCGTGTCGGCGATCCCGGGCCCCAGCGCCGCGCTCTGCGCGGTGGTCGCGTCGGGCCTCGGCACGGATCGCTTCACGTTCGAAGGCTTCCTCCCGCGCGCCGCGCAGGCGCGGACGGACGCGCTGCGTCGCCTCGCGCGGTCGACCGGCGCGTCCATCCTGTACGAAGCGCCGCACCGCGCCGAAGCGACGCTGAACGCCATCGCCGAGGTGTTCGGGGCGCGCGCGATCGTGTGCGCGCGCGAGCTGACCAAGACGAACGAAGAGATCTTGCGCGCCCCCGCCGCCGAAGTGCTCGCCACCCTCCTCGAGGGCGATCGCCTCCGCGGTGAATTCACGCTGGTCCTCCCCGCCGCCGAAGCCGAAGCCGCCACCGAGGACGCCCCGGAGTGGCTCGAGCCGATGTGCCGCGCGCTCCTCGAGGCCGACGTCCCCAAGAAGGCGATCGCCGCCGCCATCCGCGCCGCGACCGGCTGGCCGAAGAAGCGCGGCTACGCGTACGTGGTCGCGCTCGCGGGCGACTGAGAGGCTCGTGCCTGCGTTCGGAAGTCCGCTGTCGAGATGTCGGTCGCACGGACCGGGCTCCGCGCGGTAACGTGGCGACGTGCGGCGGGCGCTCGGGATCTGGCTCTTCGGTCTGGCCACGGCGTGTCAGACGGACGCCCCCGCGTTGCTCGTCGACGTCTCCTCCGAGCTCGAAATCCCCGGCGACACGAACAACCTCGTCATCCGCATCGACGCCGACGGCGAACGCTTCGAACAGGCGTACACCCTCGGCGACGCGCCGCGGGACCGCTGGCCGCAGACGCTCCCGGTCGTCGGAGTCGACTCGATCCCGAAACGTTTGACGGTCGCGGGCGAGCTGCGCGTCACCACGGAAGGTCGCCCTTCCGTCGTCGTCGGCTACGGCGAGGTCGAGGTCGCGTTTCCGGCGGAAGGTATCGCGCGCGCGCCCCTCGAAGTCCCGCGCGCCTGCACCGACGCGGACGGCGACGGCTTCGGCGTCGGCTTCGGGTGCTCCGATCCCGACTGCGACGACGACGATCCCGACGCGCCCCGCCTCTACTTCTGTGGCAGTGGCCCGATCCGGGACGGCGGCGTTCGTGACGGCGGCCCGGTGCGTGACGGTGGCGTCCGCGACGGCGGACCAGCGCCGCGCGACGGCGGCGTGAGCGGCACGCCCTGCGGCGATGCGTTCTGCGCCGAGGACGAGATGTGTCTGGACGCCGAGTGTTACCGAAGCTGCACCACCAACGCAGACTGCGGCGCGATCCACCTCGGCTGCTTCACGCGCTATGGCGTCTGCGTCTGCCGCCTCCCGTGCCGCGACTCGACCACGTGCGGACCGCTCGAGTGTATCGATGAGTGCTGCCAGTTCTGACCCGCGCCGGTCGACGCTCGTGCTCACCGACTCGGCGAGCGGAGACCTCGTCGCGCGCCAGTGGCGCGTCGTCGTGGTGGAAGGACCCGACGTCGGTCGGACCATCGAGCGCCGCGGCGGGACGATCCTCGTCGGCTCTCACCGCGACGCCGACTTCACGCTCACCGACCCCGCCGTCTCGCGCTACCACGCCGAGCTGAGGTTGTTGCCCGAGGGCGTCTTCGTCGTAGACCTCGGCTCACGCAACGGCACGAAGATTGGCGGCGCCCGCGTCGAGCGCGCGCTGGTCCCTCCGGGCGGGACGTTCCGCATCGGCAAGACCGAGCTCGCCGTGCGCCCCGAAGACGAACGGGTGCGCGTGGGCGGCGCGGAAGAGTTCGGCGACTTCAAGACGAAGACTTCGAGCACCCGCCGCGTCCTCGCGCAGCTGAGACTGGTGGCACCGACCGAGGCCACGGTCCTGATCGAAGGCGAGACGGGCACCGGCAAGGAGCTCCTCGCGCGCGCGATCCATCAGCACTCCGCGCGCAGCGACGGCCCGTTCGTGGTGGTGGACTGCGGCGCGGTGACGGACTCCTTGCTGGAGGCGCAGCTCTTCGGACACGAGAAGGGCGCCTACACCGGCGCGACCGAGGCGCGCGCGGGCGCGTTCGAAGCCGCGAACGGCGGCACGGTGTTCCTCGACGAGCTCGGCGAGCTCCCCCTCGACTTGCAACCCAAGT
>JAUHYN010000011.1 GCA_030426505.1 bacterium
GGGCACGCGGTTCTCGGCGGCGCGACGCCGACGCTCGCTCGACTATCTCGAAGCGAACGAGCCGGAGGTCCACGCGCTCGCCCGGGGCCTCGAACACGTCCTCCCGCCGCGCCTCGGCGGGCTGTTCGCGCTGCTCGACGCCGCACCGGAGCTCGATGTCGTGTTCTGCAGTCACCGCGGCCTCGACGGCATCCGGACGTTCGGCGACCTCCTCGACGGGTCGCTCGTCGGCCGCACGATCGCCGTTCGCTTCTGGCGCGAGCGCGCCGCATCGATCCCGACTGCACGCGCCGAACGCATCGCGTGGCTCTACCGCGCGTGGGCCGAGGTCGACGACTTCGTGGGGGCCGCGTGAACCGCTTCGTCGTCGCGCTGCTCGGGATCGTGATCATCGTCGGGAATCTCGGCGCGGTCGCGCTGCTGCAAGCGCAGCCGAGCGCCTACAAGATCGAACAGGTCGAGACCTGGTATGCGCAGGCGATCGCGGATCCGAGCGGCGCCGTCGCGAGCGCGTGGTTCTTCACGATCGGGCTCGCCGCGATGGTCCCGTTCGCGCTCGCCATCGTGTTCGACCACGACGCGCCCCCGAGCCGCCTCGCCCTGACCGGCGCCGGGAGTGTCGCGGCCGGCGCGCTCCTCAACGCCGCCGGGACCCTCCTCCCCGCCGTGGTCGTCACGTACCTCGCCGCGAGCCCGGACGTCGGCCACGCTCTGCTCGCGCTGACCATCGATCTCGACGCCGCGTTCAACCTCCTCCTCGGCGCGGGGCTCCTCGCGCTCAGCGCAGCGCACGCGCGCACGTGGCCGCGGTGGTTGACGGGGCTCGGCGCGATCGCGGGGCTCGCGAGCCTCCCGGTCGCGGGCCAGGCGTTCGACGACGACTTCGCGCGGCTCCTGGTCGTCAGCGGACCGCTGTGGATCGCCTGGATCCTCGCCGTGTCGATCCGGAGCGCGAAGCGCTGATGGGCCTCCTCGACCGCGCGCTCGACAAGAGCATCGTCTTCTCGTTCGACCAGTCGGGCTTCGAGCGTCACCGCGCGTCGTTCGACGATCCCGAGCTCGACGTCGACCTCAGCAACCGCCGCGTCCTCGTCACCGGCGCCAACTCGGGCCTCGGCTTCGCCACCACCCGAGCGCTCGCCGCGCGCGGCGCGCAGGTCCACATGCTCTGCCGCGACCGCGAACGCGGCGAGGCCGCGCGCGCGAAGATCGACGGCGACGTGAAACTCGATCTGATCGACGTCTCCGACCTCACCGACGTCCGCCGCTTCGCCGGACAGCTCGGCCCCGATCGCGTCGACGTCCTGATCCACAACGCGGGCGTCCTCCCGAGCGAACGCACCGTCACCGCCGACGGCCTCGAGCTGACCTGGGCGACCAACGTCGTCGGGCCGTTCCTCCTCACGCACCTGCTGACCGATCGCCTCGGCGCCTCCGACGACGCCCGGGTCGTCCACGTCTCGTCCGGTGGCATGTACCCGGTGCGCCTGTCGACCTCCGACACGCGCTGGGAGCGGCGCGCCTTCGACGGCGTGCGCGCGTACGCGGAGACGAAGCGCGCCCAGGTCGTCCTCGCCGAACAGTGGGACGCGCGCCTCGACCGCGTCTCGTTCTACGCGATGCACCCCGGGTGGGCCGACACGCCGGGTGTGCAGTCCTCGATCCCCGGCTTCCACCGGGTGATGAAGCACCGGCTGCGGAGCTGGGACGAGGGCGCCGACACGATCGTGTGGCTCGCGGCGACGCCCGAGGCGCCCCCGAGCGGGCGCTTCTACTTCGACCGCGAAGAAGCGCCGACGCACCTCATGAAGCGCACGCGCGAGACGCCCGCCCAACGCGACGCGCTCTGGGCGCGCTGCTGCGAAGACGCGGGGATCGATCCGTGAGCGTCCTCGCGTCCGCGGCCGCCGCCGTCACCGCGCTGATGTTCGTGCAGTGGCTCGCGAGCCTCCCGCTCCGCGACGCGAGCATCGTCGACCGCTTCTGGGGCGCCGGCTTCGTCCTGATCGCGATCGTCACCGCACTCGTGTCTGCGCCGCTCACGATCCGCGGCGCGATCGTCGTCGGCGTCGTGGCGCTGTGGGGCCTCCGCCTGTCCGCGTACCTCACCTGGCGCAACTGGGGCGAAGGCGAGGACCGCCGGTACGCGGCCATGCGCCGTAAGTGGGGCGGCAAGTTCCCGCTCGTGAGCCTCTTCGTGGTGTTCGGTCTCCAGGGCGCGTTGATGTTGGTCATCGGCGCCCCGGTGATGGTGGCGATCGCCGCGCCCGAGGCGCCGCTCGGTCCGCTCGACGTCGTCGCGGTCGCGCTCTTCACCGTCGGGTTCGCGTTCGAATCGATCGGCGATCTTCAGCTCGCGCGCTTCCTCGCGGATCCCGAGAACGAGGGCCGCGTGATGGACCGCGGGCTGTGGCGCTACACGCGCCACCCGAACTACTTCGGCGACGCGCTCGCGTGGTGGGGTATCGCGACGTTCGCGTTCGCGACCGGCGCGTGGTGGACCGCGTTCGCGCCCGCGCTCATGACGTTCTTGCTGCTGCGCGTATCGGGGGTCGTGCTGCTCGAGAAGTCGATGGCGAAGCGGCGCCCGGCGTACGAGGCGTACGTGCGCCGGACCTCCGCGTTCGTCCCTTGGCCTCCGCGCCGTCTCTAACGCAGAGCGATTTCGGCGCACGCGACCGGCGCGCCCGAGTGGCCCTTCGTGCCGGTGCCGTCATCGTACTGCGCGTGCATCACGAGCGCGCGGCCGATCAGCTCTTCGTCACCGCCGAAGTCGTCGAGCGTGGTGTTCGGGATGACGCGCTGGAGCGTGCCGCGGTGATCGGGCTCGACGAGGAGGTTGCCGAGGTCACCGAGGTGGTGTTCGCTCGACGCTGGCCAGCCATGGTCGTTGTCGTCCGGCGCGAGGTGGCCGCCGGCGCTGCGCGCGCCGAGCGAGCAGTCCGCGCGGCGATGCACGTGGATCCCGTGCAAGCCAGGTTGCGCGTTGTCGACGTCGACGCGGACGAGGACGCCGTCCGCGGTCTCCGACAGGGAGACGGCGCCGATCACCGCGTTGGTGTCGACGTCGCGGAGCGCGACGACCAGCGTGTCCGTGTCCTCGCGTTCGGCGTCGGCCCATTCTTCGTGGTCCTCTTCGATCAGATCGGGCGCGGGCGGCGCGGCCGGGACGGTCTCGGCGATGGACGGCGCGCGCTGCTCGGTGCTGCTGGAGCAGGCGAAGACCGCCGTGCCGAGGAAGGCGAGACCGAGGCGTCGGATGCGTTTCGCGTGGTTCATGTCCTTCCGAGGGAGCAGGTTTCGGACCAGGGCGATCACGCCACGCACAGCCCACGTCTTCACGCAGGAGCGGCGCGGCAGAAGGGCCCGGTGTGTCTCGATGCCACGGCCTGCGGGGCTCGGCGCGCGGGCGCTGGAGCTGGTCCGAAGGGTGCAGTGGGTCGCAGCCGATGGAACACCCCACGCTGTCGCGCGTCCGCTCCGCTTCGCGCCGCGCCCTGGACGCGATCGTCCGCCACCCCTGGATCGCGACGGCCGTCGTGCTCCTCTTCGCGGTCACGATCGTGTTCGCCTCGACGTTCGCGGCGTACCGCCGCGCCCTCTCGACGGTCGACGCGTGGATCGCCCAGCGAACCTTCTCTTCCACTCCGGAGATCCGCGCGCCCGATCGCACCTTCGTCCGCGACGCCAAGATCTCCCGCGACGCGCTCGTCGCGCAGCTCTCCGCGAGCGGCTACCGCGAATCCGACGCGAAGTCGCCCGGCACGTTCACGGTGGAAGACGACACGATCGCGGTCGTCGCGGCCCCGGGCACGAGCTGCGATCAACAACGCGTCCGAGTCCGCATCGACGGCGGGCGCATCGCGGAGATCCGCCAGGAGGACGGCCGCGCGGTCGAGGCCGCGATCCTCCGCGGCGTCTCGATGGCGCAGCTCACGGGCGACGATCGCATCGCCAAGAAGTGGATGCCGCTGAGCCTCCTCCCCGACCACATCGCGAAGTCCGTCGTCGCCGCCGAGGACCGGCGCTTCTTCGATCACCCCGGCGTCGACTTCGTCTCCGTAGCGCGCGCCGCGTGGGCCGACCTCCGCGCGGGCGGAGTCGTCCAGGGCGGCAGCACGATCACCCAGCAGCTCGCGAAGAACGTCTTCCTCGACGCCGACCGCACCCTCACGCGCAAGTTCAAAGAAGCGCTCCTCGCCCGCGCGCTGGAAGAGCGCCTCGACAAGCAGACGATCCTCGAGGCCTACCTCAACGCGATCTACTTCGGTCGCGTCGGCAGCGAAGAGATCGTCGGCGTCGAGCGCGCTTCGCAGCTCTACTTCGGCAAGTCCGCGGCCTGCCTCACCGCGCCCGAGTCGCTCGTGGTCGCCGGCATGATCCGAGCGCCCAACCTCTACGCGCCGCCGCGTCACCCCGAGCGCGCGAAGAAGCGCGCCGCGCAGGTCCTCGTCTCGATGGACGAACCCACCACGACCACCGCCGCGATCGCGCTGATGGCGCTCGACCCGCCCACCGCGAAGGACACCACCGGCCAGGGCGCCGCGCCGTACTTCACCGACTACGTCTACACTTCGATGAAGGAGGTCCCCGCCGGGACGGAGATCGTCTCCACGATCGACCTCGCCCTCCAGGCCTCCGCCGAAGCCGCGCTGGTCGAGGGGCTCGAAGAGCTCGCGAAGAAGGAGGACGTCGAGGTCCAGGGCGCCGTCGTCGTGCTCGAGGCGGCGACCGGGCGCATCCTCGCGATGGTCGGCGGCAGCGACTACACCGCGTCCACGTTCAACCGCGCCGTGCTCGCGCGGCGTCAGGTGGGCTCCCTCGCCAAGCCGCTCGTCGCGCTCACCGCGTTCGAGGACTGGGGCCTGCATCCGCGCTCCGAGGTCTTCGACGACCCGATCGTCGTGGACCTCGACGGCGATTCGTGGCGCCCGCGCAACGCCGACCGTGACTACCGCGGGCGCATGACGATCCGAGCCGCGCTCGAGAAGTCCGTGAACATCCCGTTCGTGCGGCTCTCCCAGCAAGTCGGCTTGCCCCGAATCGCCGGTCACCTCGAGCGCATGGGGTTCGAGTCGGTGCGCGTCCACCCGTCGATCGCGCTCGGCGCGTTCGAAGCGACGCCCCTCCAGGTCGCCGAGGCCTACGCGACGATCGCGAACGGTGGCGTCACCGTGAAGCCGTACGCGACCGAGTCGATCCGCACGCCCGACGGCGCGACGATCGAGAGCGAGCCGCAGCGCGACCGCATCTTCACGCACTCGAGCTCGTTCATGGTGTTCGACATGATGCGCGGCGTGGTGAACCGCGGCACCGGCTGGCGCGTGCGCCGCGCCGGGTACCGCTACGACGTCGCGGGCAAGACCGGCACCAGCGACGACGGACACGATCTGTGGTTCGTCGGCCTCGACCGCGATCGCGTCGCCGTCGTGTGGCTCGGCGCCGACGAGCCGAAGGCGCTGTCGACCCAGGCGGGCCACATCGCACCTACGATCTGGGCGAACGTCATGAAGGGCGCCCCGCGCACGCGACCCGCACCGTATCCTCTCCCCGGCAGCGTCGCGCCGACGCCGGTGTGCGTGGACTCCGGGATGCTCCCGAACGAACACTGCGAACACGTCGACCACGAGTATCTCCCGGTCGGCGTCGAGCTCGAGCCGTGTACGGTCCACACCAGCACCGTCACCGCCCCGTGGTGGTGGCCGGACATTGACCCACCTACTTGAATCGGCGAGGGTCCGCGGCGTGGACGCGAAGGCGCCGTCGTACCCCTTCCTCGACGCGATTCGTGACCAGGGGCCCCGCGTCATGGGCCTCATGGACCGCGAGGCCCTGAGCCCGACGGTCGGCTGCTGCGACAGGACCTACTGGGCCTGGAAGTTCGTCGACTTCCCGGGCGCGCGCTTCCAGGAGGCGCTGTGCGTGATGGGCTTCCTGTACGGGAGCGAGGAAGCCGGCGCGCCGTACTTCCACAACCCGAACCTCCTCACGTGGATCGAGCGCGGCCTCGACTACTGGTGTTCCATTCAGTATCGCGACGGCAGCTTCGACGAAGCCTACCCGTACGAGCGCTCCCTCGCCGCGACGGCGTTCACGAGCTTCTACGTGTCGGAGGGGATCCGATTCGTCGGTGAACACCTCCCGAAAGCGACGAAGGCGCGCGCCACGCTCGCGCTGCGCAAGGCCGGCGACTGGCTCGTCACGCACGACGAGCACCACGGCTTCCTCTCGAATCACCTGGCGGCGGCGGCGGCGGCGCTGATGAACATCCACGTCCTCACCGGTGACCCGCGCTACCGTGAGCGGTGCCGGTACTTCGTGGACAAGATCCTCGCGCACCAGTCGTCTGAGGGTTGGTACGAGGAGTACGGCGGCGCCGACCCCGGCTACCAGACCCACGGCAGCTTCTACCTCGCGCGGATCTGGCAGCTCGATCCGGACCCGAAGCTCCTCGCGTCGATCGAGCGGTCGATGCGGTTCCTCTCGTACTTCCTCCACCTCGACAAGAGCCTCGGGGGTGAGTACGCGAGCCGGAACACGCAGACCTACTACCCGGCGGCGTTCGAGATGCTCGCTTCCGAGAGCGGCGTCGCGTCGTGGGTCGCCGACACCATGCGCGAAGCGGTCGACTCCGCGAGCGCGGCCGGGCTCCGATCGGTCGACGCGTACAACTACTTCCCGTTCCTCAACAACCTCGTGTTCGCGCACCTCGCTTCGAAGGCGCGCACGGAGTCGGCGAAGCATGAACCGCCGGAGTCCGACAACGGCGTGGTGTGGTTCCCGAAGGCGGGGCTGGGGCGCGTGCGCAAGGACGCCTACGACGCGTACGTCGGCGCGCGGAAGGGCGGCGTCCTCAAGGTCTTCGATCGTCGGCGCGGCGCGCTCGTCTACAACGACTGCGGCTACCTCGGGCGAATGAAGTCGAAAAAGCTCTGCTCGAACCAGTACGAGGATCTCGAGCGGGAGGCCGCGCTCGACGCCGAGCACCTCTCGGTCCGCGGCCGCTTCGTGCAGCTCTCGAAGCCGATCATGTCGCCACTCAAGTTCATGGCGTTCCGCGCGTTCAACATGACGGCGGGTCAGGTGCCGCAGCTCGCGTTCTGGATGAAGAACCTCCTCGTGAAGGCCCTGATCTACAAGAAGAAGGAGCTGGACCTGTTCTTCGTGCGCGAGGTGGCCTTCGAGGAGGACGCGATCGTCGTGGAGGACGTCCTGACGGGCGATGCGTCGGGCCTGGCGGAGCTGCGCTGGGAGCCCCAGTTCACCACGATCCACATGGGATCGTCCCGCTACTACGTCCCGAACGACCTCGAGGTCGCCCAGGGTCCCGCCCCCCGCTTGCAATCGACCTCGGTCCAGTTGGATCGTATCGCCGACGGGCTGCGAATCGAGCGGCGCGTCACCTTTGGCGGGGGCGAGGCGTGAGCACTTCAGAGAACTTGGACCTGACGGTCGTGTGCCCGTTCTACAACGAGGGCGCGCTCATCCAGAAGAACATCGTGAAGATGCTGACGCGCCTCGCGACGCTCGATCTCACGTGGGAGCTGATCGTCGTGAACGACGGCTCGACCGACGACTCCCTCGCACTCGCGCAGGCGGCCGCGCCGGACGAGCCGCGGCTGTCGATCCTCAGCTACCCGAAGAACAAGGGCCGCGGCCACGCGCTGCGCACCGGGATCGCGGCGGCGCGCGGGGACATCATCGTCACCACCGAGGCCGACCTCTCGTGGGGCGAAGACGTCGTCGAGAACCTCTACGCCGCGATGAAGGAGTGGCCGGACGCGGACATCGTCGTCGGTAGCCCGAACCTCGAGGGCGGCGGCTACGAGAACGTCCCGTACAAGCGCGTCCTCCTCTCGCGCCTCGGCAACACGATCATCCGCACGTTCATGCTCGACGTCTGCACGATGAACACCGGCATGACCCGCGCGTACCGACGCGAGGTGGTGCAGACGCTCCCGCTGTTCGCGAACCAGAAGGAGTTCCACGTCGAGGTGATCCTCAAGGCCCACGCGCTCGGGCTGACCGTCAAAGAGATCCCCGCGACGCTGACCTGGCCGCCCGAGCGTCACGTCTCGGGGCCGAAGAAGAAGGGCAGCGGCTTCTTCGCGTCGAAGCTGTTCAAGTTCGTCATCACGCACAGCATGATGAGCATTACCGGCAACCCCACGCGGTACATCTGGGGGCTGTCGTTCATCGCGTTCGTGCTCAGCATGATCCACCTCTCGATGGCCGTCGTGTACCTCGCGATGGGCCTCGTCTCGGCCTTCACCGCGCTGCTCGCCGTATCGCTGTTCATCCTCGCGCTGGTGCTGTTCGTGTTCGGCGTCGTCCTCCACCAGGGCTCGACCGTGTTGCGCGAGATCTGGGTGATGCAACGCCAACAGATGATCGCGACGCGGCGCCCCGGCGGCTCGATCTACGAGGTCGCGGCGACGCGCGTGAACGCGCCGGAGGCCGCGGCCGTCCCGCCCGTCACGCCCGCCGCCGAGCGCCCCACCGCCGCGTCCTGAAGTGCGACTCGGCGAGCTCCTATACGCGTCGCAACACCGGCCCTCCACGCGCATCCACCGCGTCACGCAGGGCGTGGTGTGGACGTTCATCGTCCTCTCGATCGCGCTTGTCGCGGCGGAGCTCACCCTCGAAGTCCCGCCGTGGCTCCACGACGTGTTCGTGGCGATCGATCACGTCACGCTCGTCGTCTTCGGCATCGACCTCGCGCTGATGGTCGGCACGTTCCGCCCGCCGGAGCTCGACGTCTTCAAGGGCTCCGCGCTGTGGCGCGTGCAGCGGCACGTCATCGGTCGGCTCCGCTTCATGCTGCGGCCGCTGGTGATGATCGACGTGATCACGCTGCTCGCGCTCGTCCCGGCGCTGCGCGTGCTCCGCGTGTTGCGGCTGCTGAAGCTGCTCAACGGCATCCGCTTCTTCCGCTACTCGAACCCGATCCTCGGCGTGTTCCGCAGCTTCGCGGAGAACAAGCTGCTGTACCAGGGCACGCTCGGGTTCCTCGGCGTCGTCGTGATCGCGGCGGGCGGCAGCATCTACCTGCTCGAGGTCGGCCACAACGACGACATCAAGAGACTGCAGGACGGGATCTGGTGGGCGCTGGTGACGGTGACGACGGTCGGCTTCGGCGACATCGCCCCGAAGACGCCGGAGGGGCGCATCGTCGCGGGCGTCCTGATGGTCTGCGGGATGTTCACGCTCGCGCTGTTCGCGGGCATCGTGAGCTCGACGATCCTGGAGATCATGATGCGACTCAGAGAGGAGCAGTTCCGAATGACCGCCCACACCAACCACGTGATCGTGTGCGGCTACGACGCCGGCTCGCGGATGCTCTTGGAGTCGCTCATGGAGGAGCACGTCGTCGGCGAGGACCGCGAAGTCATCGTCTTCGCGCCCTACGAGCGACCGACGGATCTCCCGGACGAGTTCGTTTGGATCCGCGGCGACCCGACGAAAGAGAGCGAGCTCGAGAAGGTGAAAGTCGCGCACGCGGACGCGATCATCGTCGTCGGCCCGCGCTCGAAGACGATCGTCGAAGCGGACGCCACGACCATCCTCACGCTGTTCACGCTGCGCGCGTACGCGGCGAAGACGAAGCTGGAAGAGCGGCGCAAGAAGCCGATCTACATCGTCGCGGAGATCCTCGACGCCGAGAACGTCGCGCACGCCTACGCGGCGGGCGCGAACGAAGTCATCGAGACGACCAAGCTCGGCTTCGCGTTGATCGCGCACGCCCTGACGGCCCACGGCTCCGGTGAGGTCCTCGGCAGCGTCGCGTCCGCGAGCGCCGCGAGCATCTACGTGGGCCGCGCCGAGTTCGCCTCCGGCACCAGCTACGGCGAAGTCGCCGCGCGCGTGCGGAGTGAACACGGCGTGACGGTGATCGGCTTCCGCGACACCGCGACCGGGGAGCTCGTGCTCTCGCCGAGCGACGACACCACGCTCGCGGAGGGTCAGGCGCTCGTGTACCTCGGCAACCGCTCGGTGCTCGAGGGCGTCTGATTCACAGCTGCGCGTAGGCTTCGAGGGTCGACGCCGTGAGCGCCTCGATCGCCGCGACCATCCGCGCGCGGTGCTCCTCCATCATGTCGCGGAGGAGGCGCCGCACCTGCACGTCGTACGGCGCCGGGAGCGAGTCGGTGTGGCCGCGCGCGAGCTGCTCGGCGCCGAAGGCCGCGAGTTCGTCGAGGTCGCCCTCGGCGCGGAGCGAGCCTTCGAGCGTGACCTCCGCGTACCGGACCGACCACGACTGGACCCACCACGGCGGATCGTCCACGTCCTCCCCCGGCGTCCGCGGCACGACCGCGAGGAACGGATCCGCGCGCCCGCTGAACCGCGCCGCGCTCGCCATGATTCGGACCGAGTTGCCGTGGCGGCCCTCGACACACGGGACATCCGAGAGATCGCGCATCTCCTTCGCTTCGAGGACGACGTCGTCGCGGTCATCTTCGGTCGGCCCCTCGATGCGGAGGAACACGCGCTTCGTCGTCGCGCTCCCCACGCCGTAGTCGACGGGCTGCCCCTGCTTCTTCACGCGGAAGAAGGCCGCGTCGCGCGCAGGATCGATCTCGCGGACGAGCTCGACGTACCGCGCCCAACTCGCCTCCGACTCCTCACGCTTCTCGGCCGGGACGGGGATTCGCATCAACGTATCCGCGGCCGCGAAGAAGTCCACTTCCGACGCCGCGAGGTCCGCTTCGAGTCGCTCGATCGCGCGCGGGGTCGCGGAGGTCGCGGCGCCCTTCAGCGCGGCGTGGTAGGCGTCGAGGAAGCGTTCGACGGCGGCCTCGGGCGACCACCCGTGCGCGTGTGCCGCGAGCGAGACGGAGACGCCGAAGCGGACGAGGTCGATCACCGCGGGCCCGGTGACGGAGTCGTCGAAGTCGGAGAGCCCCGCGACGCCGTCTCTCTTCGCGAGCTTTTCGAGGTGTGCGTCGCCGTGGAGGCTGACGTTCGGGAGGGTCGCCATGATGGGATCGAAGCGACGGCACACCTCCCGCGCGAAGGCGCGGTTGATGGCGCGGAAGTAGCGGTGCGGGCTCGCCTTCAGGCGTGTCCTCAGATCGGGGCGTAGGAGCGCGGCGGCGTCGAGCTGGAGCGGGTTCGTGTACGGCGCGACCGGGGCCTCGGTCGCGTTCGAGTGCGCGCAGCCCGCGACGAGCGCGGCGATCGCGAGGGCGCCCCGGATCATGGGCGTGGTGTAGCGCAGATCGGGCGTCAGATCGCGCCCCCCCGGGGGAGTCCGCTCGACAGCATCGGGCCGCCGTGGCAGCCGTGGCAGTCGGCGACCAGCGATCGCTCGAACGTGGCGATCGCGCGTTGCATCGGATCGGCCGGATCGAACGAGCGGGTCACACCGTTGAACGCGACGTTGAGGACCGTCATCGAGTTGCGCGCGACGAGGGCGCCGCCGCGCCGTGCGCGCGCAGGCTCGACGGCTTCGGGCGACGCGGGCTCGACGACGCTACGGGATTCGAGGCCCGAGAAGACGTCCTGGGCGCGGAGCTGGAGCTCGGGGGAGCCCTCTTGGACGCGGGCGGAAGCGACGAACAGAGCGTCGATGGCGCCGGGGCGCGCGAGCATCGGTGGGTTCGTTACGCGCAGCGCGGCGATTTATGATCTCGCCGCGGAGCTGTCAGAACACACGCTCCGTCTTCGCATTTCTCCCGAGCGTCGCGACGGTCCTCGGATGGGCTGAACGCGCGGACGGTGGTATCGAGGGGTTCGTGTCGCTGCTCTCGGTGCTGCTCGCGAGGCTGTCGCCCGACGCGGACCGGCGCCGCGTGGATCGTGTCCTCGCGGGCGATGCCAAGGAATCGGACGCGCTCGTCGACCAACTCATGGGCCCGATTCAACGCCGGGTGGCGTGGGTACTCACGAAGGCGCACAAGTCACCGCGCCGTAGCGACGTCCTGGACTACACGCAGGACGTCTTGCTGAAGCTGTTCGAAGACGACCACCGGATCTTGCGGACCTGGGACCCGGCCAAGGGGGCGAGCCTGGAGGCCTTCGTCCAGCTGGTCGCGCAGCGGCTCGTCCTGACGGCGCTCCGGAGCGGGCGCAAGAGCGGCTGGGCCGAGGACCCGACGATGAATGTCGATCTCGAGCGACAGGTTTCTTCGAATGACCTCGAACAGAAGGCGTGGAGCAAGGACACGCTGCAAACCCTCCTCGATCGCATGGAGGAGGAGCTGACGCCCCGGAGCTGGGCGCTGTTCCGGGCTCTGTTCGTGGAGGAGCGAGACCCGGCCGAAGTCGCGCGACAATTCGATATGAGCCTCAACGCGCTCTACTCGTGGCGGAGCCGCTTCCGTACACAGGCGCGCGCTTGGGCCGAGACGCCCGCACAGGACTGAACGATGAGCACGGACGACGACCTCGAGGCGCTGGCACGCGCGAGCCGCGAACGCGACGCGGAGCGCGACGCGTGGGAAGCCGATGCGGCCAACGCGCCCGACTTGCTCGCGCCGCTCGACGACCTCGAGCGACAGCGCTTGAGGAACGCCGTGCGGAAGGGCCGCGCCCCGTCGCGCTCGCGCCGGACTTGGGTCGGTCTGGGCGGTGCGGTCGCGGCGGCGGCGGCGATCCTGCTCGCGCTTCGAATCGGCGCCGGTCCGGGCGGTGACGGCGGGTACCCGGAGTACGGATTGGAGATCCGGTCGCAGGGGTGGTCGCCCGTCCGCAGCGCAACGGTCGCCGACGCGTGGACGTACACGGACGGCATGACGGTCGACGTGCTGCTTCGACCGGCGACCGCGGCGCCCGACGGCGTGTGGGCGGCGGTGTATCGAATCGACGGCGGCGCCGCGGAGCGCCTCGCGTGGTCTCCGCAGGTGTCGAAGGACGGCGCGCTGCGTCTGACGGCGACGCTGGGTCCGGAGCTCGAGCTCCCGCGCGGGCCGTCGCGCCTCGCCTTCGTCGTCGGGCCGCGTGAGGCGGTGGAGCGTTGGACGATCGGGCGTACGGATGGCGTGCAGGTCTTCGAGCGGACGCTGACGTCGCGCGAGGAGGCGTCGCCATGATGTGCCGGGAAGCGATCGTCGTCTTCGCGCTGGTCGCGATGGCGTGGGGATGTTCGAGCACGCGGCTCCGTCGCATGGACCGCACCGCGGGCGGCCCGGCGGCGGCGCACCCCGACGATCGCGTCGAGCTCGACGAGCGCCTCAACCTCTCCATCGCGCGGTTCGGCAAGTGCACGGCGACGCACGTCGGGCGCGGGTACTTCTTGACGGCGGGGCACTGCGTGCGAGCTTCGCGCGGCTTCGAGGGCCGCTCGACGAGCCCGTGTCCGTACCCGTTGAAGTGGGGTGAGGATCAGGGCGGTCCGTGTCGGGTCGAGCTGTATCGCTTCGACGACGAACAGGACTTCGCCCTCCTCCGGCTCGTCGACCCCGCGCTCGCCGAGGACTTCCCGCACGCGCCGATCGACTACCAATTCCGTTGGGAGAAGCAGCGCCAACGCCCGCTCACCGTCGCCGGCTACTCGAAGGGGACGGCGCAGGTCGACAAGACGTGCTCGGGGCGCGTCGCGACCGGGATGCTCGTCAAACACGACTGCACCACGGAGCCGGGAGACAGCGGGAGCGCGCTGATCGACCAGTCGACGCAGCACGTGATCGGCGTCCACGGAGGCGCGCTGAAGGGCGGCGAGAACTACGGTTCGCCGGTCGAGTTGATCCCGTGGGCGGAGAGCCTCTGCGTGGCGGAGTCGACGGCGAAACCCATCGAGCTCCGCCCGGGCGCCCCGCCCGTCGTGTTCAAGGTCTCGACGTCGCACACGGGCGGGGCCTTCGGTCAGATCGCGATCTCCGTGTCGGGGACGATGCCGTCGCGCGACCTCGAGATCCGGATCTTCCACCCGCTCGGTGAGTTCGACGTGGACACCGGACAAGCCGTCGAGTGGCAGGGTACGGGATGGGTTTGGAACGACATGTACTTCCTCGCCGGCGACGACACGCGGGCCGAGGGACCGTGGTCCGTGGAGATTTCGAACACCGCCAGCGGCGGAAAGGAAAAGATGGGTTATGTCCAAGGTCGAGTTCTGGTCTGTCCTTAGCGCGATCGCGCTGAGTTTCGCGGTGACGAGCTGCGCGCAGCAGCGACAGTCGGCGGGCCCGGGGGGAGCGGAGGCGGCGACGCCGATGGCGGCGAAGACGCCGCAGCCCGAAGAGGACCCGTGCATCAGCTGTCGCATCGCGCCGTCCGGGCGCGTCACGGGCGCGTGGCAGGAGGCGTTCTGCCGCTCCGATCCGAAGACCAAGAAGGACGAATATCCCGAGGTCGCCTACCCGGTGAGTGGGGTGGAGATCGAGGTCGTCGAAGGCGAACAACGCGGGGCGCGCTTCCCGGTCGAGAGCGAAGGCGACGGCTTCGGCCCGCCCGAGGCGTTCACCGGTCAGGTCGGCGACGGGGCGGCGCCGAAGGACTGGACGACGGCCTACCTATGGGTCACGGACGCGAGCGGTCGCGCGTGTTATTCGATGCTCGCGATCGACAAATAGATTCGTTCGAATCCCGTGCAAGGTCTCCGGCGGGGACCTCGAATGAATCGTCGAGATGCACGACTCGGCGCTCCCCGACACCCGCCTCTTCGTCCACGGCCGCGAAGGCGACCGCACAGCGGCCGCGGATCACGGCAGAGTCACCTCGAAGATCGTCGACCCTGGCCGGCTCTCGGACGAGGAGCGGTCCGCGCTGGTCGACGCGCTCTATGGCGCGCACCAGCGCATCTTCGACGGCGTCGATCGTGACGTCTTCGCGGCGTACGTCGTGTGCTCGTCCGCCGAGCGCACGCGCATCCAGATCTTCGAGGCCGAAGGGCGCGTCGTCGGCTACGCCGCGGTCCACTTCTTCGCGCGCGAGGTTCGGGGCGAGCGGGCCTGGATCATTCGCTGCGAGGCGGGGATCGAGCGCACCTACCGCGGCAAGACGCTGATGCGTCGATTCGTCTTCGGGGAGGCGTTCTTCCACATCCTCGGTCACATGCGCGCGCGCCACTACTTCATGGCCTGCCCGGTCCACCCGGCGTCGTACCGGCGGGTCGCGGAGAACTACGCGCTCACGTTCCCGGCGGCGGGGCGCACGACGCCGCCCGAGCTCCGCGCGCTGATGCTCGAGCTCGCCGATGACTTCGGACTCGCGCGCATGGAAGGCGAGCCCGACGACGTGCGCCGGGTCGGGTGGGTTTCGCGCGAGACGCCGGAGGAGTCGGCGCGGTGGCGCTCGCACGCGAGCCCGCACGTGCAGTTCTTCATCGAACGCAACCCACACTACGCGCAGGGGTGCGGGATGTTGATGCTGGCGCCGGCGTCTTGGCCGGCGCTCCTGAGGACAGCGCTCCGACTCGCGACGCGTTGATTCGCGGCCGCTCGCCTCGATGTGTCCCCCGCCCTATCATCGCGAGCGTGGAGGGGCGTTCGCCCGGAAGGGCGGCCGACATCAGCGACGGCGGCCGACCCACCCCGTGGCGGCGCGGATCGCATCGTAGGTCCCGCGCATCACTTGGAAGTGAACGGCGCGGACGACGCGCGTCGGTCCCGCGAGCGGAGGGATCGCTTCGAGGACGTCGTACGGCCGCGACGCGATCGCTTCGTGGGCGGCTTGAATCGTCGTGGCGCCCCCGATGACGGCGTCGGCGCCGAGCGCGACGTACGGCGCCACGGGGCGCGGCGCACCGACTTCGGTCGAAGGCGCCGCCGCGGCGTCGCGTCGAGGGCCGCAGCGCGAAGCGATCCACGCGTAGACCTCGGGGTGGTGCGCGAGGGTCAGGTGCGGGACGCCGGCGAAGACGCCAACGTGTTCTCGCGAAGTCGGATCGACGGTCGCCGCGGTCGCGCTGTCGGTGCGTACGAGCCCGTCGCCCAACGCGAAGGCCGCGAGCGCGCCCGGGAGTGTCCCGCCCACCGCGAAGTGTTGCAGTCGGGGGTCGAGCGGGAGCGCGGCGCCGTCTTCCGTGAGGTCGCCGCGGCGCAGATCGCGGACGGCGGCGCTCCTCAGATCGGCGACCTCGGCGAGGGCGCGCGTCACGGGTTCTTGGATCGCGTTCAGCGCGGTCGCGACGGCGTGCCCCGCCTGCGCGACCGGGGAGCCGAGGTGCGGAGATCCGATGTAGAACGCGCGACGCACGTGAGCGCGCCACGGCTCGTGTTCGCCGTCGTGACACGCGGCGCGGATCACGAGCCCTCCCAGGCTGTGGCCGATGAGGATCAGCTCCTCGAGCTCCGGGAGCCGTGCCGCGGTCGCGGCGAGGAGCGCCGAGAGTCGCCGACCGCTCTCGTGAATCGGCAGCCCCGTGTTGTAGCGGACGTAGAGGGGCGTGAGGCCGAGGTCCCGGGCGAGCAGTCGCCCGTAGTCGAGCTCGGGGTCCTCCGGGAACGCCCAGCAGCGCTCGGTGCAGCCGAGGCCGTGGACGAGGACGACGAGTCGCCGCGAATCGGGCGGGACGACGCGGACGGGCGCGCCGCGATCGTAGAGGCCGGTCTCGATCGCGAGCGGGTTGTCGCGACGCGCGAGGTCGTCGCCGACGGCGGCGTTGAGCGCCGCGTCGATGGCATCGAGGACCGCGCCGCTCACGAAGACAGCTCCTCGAGCGCGTCGCGTTCGTCGGGGATCAGGTGCGCGTGGTCGATTTCGAGTGCGCCCACGGCGGCGAGGCCGCGGCACATCACGTAGCCGAGGTCGAACTCGCCGCGGCGATACGAGAAGCGCGCCGACCTCGGGAACGCGTGGTGGTTGTTCTGGTAGCCCTCGCCCGCGATCAACCACGCGGCGACCGCGTTGTTGCGCGAGTTGTCGGGCGTCTCGAAGTTGCGGCCGCCGACGGCGTGCCCGAGCGCGTTCACGATCCAACCCTGGATCGGGTGGCTCATCATGCCCGCGAAGTATGCGAGCCCGAGCGGCCAGATCCCGGTCGTGACCGAGAGGGCGACCGCGACGATCCCGTGGACAAGGTACGGCACGAACCAGACGCGGTGCCGATTGAGCCAGTGGGTCGAGAAGTCGAGGTCGGCCACGTGGACGACGTAGTCCGGGTTCCCCTTCGCGAGCCCGACCAGCGTGCGCTCGTAGCTCTCGAGCTGCCCGAGCAGCACCCCGAACAACCCGAACTGGACCGGGCTGTGGGGATCGTCCGCGGTGTCCGAGAAGGCGTGGTGGCGGCGGTGCATGCAGACCCAGCCCTTCGGATCGAGGCCGGTGACCCAGATGCCCCCGTGGATGACGAGGCGCCGCAGCCAGGGGCTCAGCTCGACCGCGCGGTGGGCGAGCCCGCGGTGGTAGAAGACCGTGATGGTCACGATATTCAGCAGGTAGGCAGCGGCGAAGACGGACAGACAGAGCAACATTCGGGGGCCTCCTTTATTACGGCACCGTAACTTACGGTGTCGTAACCTACGGAGGCGTAGTAAAGGTGTCAAGATGGCGAGCAAGAAAAGGCTGTCGGCGTCCGCGCGGCGCGCTCAGCTGATCGAGGTGGGGCGCGAGGTCTTCGCGGAGCGCGGCTACGAAGCGACCTCGGTCGAAATCCTGGCGGAACGCGCGGGGGTGTCGAAGCCGATCCTCTACGAGCACTTCGGCGGCAAGGAGGGCCTGTACGCGGTCATCGTCGACCGCGAGATCGACCACGTGGTGTCGATGATCTCCGCCTCGATCGCCGAGGGCACGCCGCGCGAGCGCGTCGAGTCCGCGGCGCTCGCGTTCCTCTCGTACGTCGAGCAGCACCCGGCCGGGTTCTCGGTCCTCGCGCACGACGCGCCGTCCGCGTCACGCGGGACCAACATGACGAGCCTCCTCAACGAGGTCGCGGAGCGCGTGGGGCGTGTCTTCTCGCAGACGTTCGCGGAGGCCGGCTACAACCCGAAGACGGCGCCGATCTACGCGCACGCGCTCGTCGGGATGGTGACGTTCGTGGGTCAGTGGTGGATGGAGGCGCGCGGCCCGAGCGTGGAGAAGGTCGCGAGTCACCTCGCGGCGCTGGCGTGGATGGGCCTGCGCCACCTCCCGAAGAAGCCCGCGCCGATCGATCGCGGGCGGGTCAAAGCGGCGCGCGCGCTCGCGGGCCGCGACGATCGCTGAACCTCAGGACGCCGCGCGCGGCGCGGGCGGGTGCGAGAGGCCGGCCTTCTCGCGGAGGTCGTGACACTCCGCGCAGCGGCAGTACTTCATGATGTCGTCCGGGTGGATGCCCATCTCGCCCTTGCGCGCGAGAGCGAGCGCGCGCTTGTACTCCTTGCAGCGCCGTGGCTCCGGGGGCTTGAGCGCGTCGAGTTCCTGCGCGAGGCGCTTGATGGCGTTCTTCACGGCGCGTTCGGGACCCGGCTCGAACGTGTCGATCACTTCGGAGACCTGTTCGAGCGCCTTCTCCGCCTTCTTGAGCAGTACGCGGATCTGCTTGGCCTCCTCGTCGCCGCGCTTCGGCTTGTCGCGCTCGAAGCGCACCGGCTCGGGGGCCGGCGCGGGCTCGGCGGCGGCTTCGGCCTCGGGCGCCTTCGCCTCGGCGGCCTCGGGCGCCTTCGCCTTCGGCGCCTTCTTGGACGCCTTCGTGGGGGTCGACTTCTTCTTGGACGTAGCCATGCGTCGCGTCGTTTCGACCACGCGCGCGCGCGTCGCGTAAAGA
The DNA here is from genome assembly GCA_030426505.1 of bacterium. Taxonomy (GTDB): domain Bacteria; phylum Myxococcota; class Kuafuiibacteriia; order Kuafuiibacteriales; family Kuafuiibacteriaceae; genus JAUHYN01. The sequence continues at coordinate 18,623 of JAUHYN010000011.1, forward strand.
GGTTTCGGGGCGCGCCGCGTCAGCAGAACCAGCGCGTGAGCATCGCGCCCGCGAGCTTCGTCGCCGGCAGCGGCATCTTCTGCCACACCTTCTTCAGCGTCCCGTAGCCCTCGTAGAGATCTTCGTAGGACGGAGGCTTCGCGCCGAGCGAGTACACGTACGAGCTCAGCGGACGCGCGGTGGCGTTGAAGCCCTCTTTGAACTTCAACACGTGCGACTGCGACTGGAGGGAGATGCCGAGGTTCAGGACTTCGTAGCCGGCCTCCTTGCCCCACTCCATCGTGCTCCACACGAGGCCTTTGCCCACGCCGGTGCGCACGTGTTCGGGCCGCACCACCGCCTGCTTGGAGAAGATCGTCTTGTGGTGACAGAGGAGGAACGAGCCCGCGATGACTTCGCCGTCGAGGGTGGCGAGGCGCACCTTCGCCTTGTTGGGGAGGCGCATGAAGAGGTTCTCGAAGATCGCCCACCCCAAACCGATCGCCGCGAACTCGCGCTGCAGCTCTTCGAACATCTCGTAGAACACGCGCCACTGCGCGAGTGACGTCGCCTCTCGGATCTCGATGCCGAGGCGATTCACGCGATTGAGATCCTGGCGGTGCCCGCGGTGAATCGTGGAGCGCGTGACCTCGTGCATCTGGATGACGGCGTCGAACGTGCCCGCGTGGCGCTCCTCGAAGCCGACGCCGGTGATGCGTTCGTCCTCCGCCGGCCCGCGGACCTCGACGAACTTCGCGCCGTCCTCCCGCCCCAGCTCCACCGCGCGCTCGAGGAGCGCCGTGAACACGGCGTCGTCGTCCGCGAGCGGCGGCCCCGCGCTCGCCTGGTACGGGCACGCGATGAGCTTCGCGCCGAGCACCGGGAGCCTCACGAGCATCATCGGGAGCACGCCGACGATCTTGTCCTCCGCGTCGTACGCGACGAGGAGGCGCTTGTCGTGGCCGTACGTGTCGGCGAGGACGTCGTACCAGGCGTGGTGGTGGTACAGCGTCGCCGCGTCGAACTGGTCGACGAAGGCGTCCCACTCTTTGGCGCGCCGTTCGGAGAGGAGGGTGACGTTCATCCTGAACCTCGCTTCGCGTAGACGCGGATCGGCGGATTCACCACCGGGTAGTCGAGCTTGGGCCGCTGCACCCACGGGATCAGCGACGGTGTCTGGAACAGCGCCACGCGATCCCACCCCAGCGCGCCCGACTCAAGATCCGCGAACGTCTGCGGCGGACACGTGTGGTGGTGCGGTCCGTGTTTGGCGGCGTGGTCCGGCATGATCACGATGAACTTCGGCGGGTCCGCGTCCCACCGCGCCTTGATCCGCGCCTGCATCTCGGGCCCGTCGGGCGCCTTCTTGTGGAACGACAAGTGCGGCGCCGCGCGGGCCGACTCCACGCCGACCGGCAGCGGCGGGAGCTTCTCCGTCCCGCCGAAGTGATCCACGCGATCGCCCGCGGACAACCGCGGCGCGAGCCACTGCGCCGCCGCGTAGCGCGAGTCGAAGAGCATCGCGTGCGTGAGGTCCACGCCGCGCAGGAGCCCCCAGCCGTACGCCACGACCGTGAGCGCGAGCGCCGCGTACGCCGCCTTGTTCTCGCGCATCACTTCGAGCGCCCAGCGCACGCCGTACCCCGCCGCCACCGCGAACACCACGGACACCGGCAGCATCATCCGCAACGTCGAGATCGACAGGCGCGACGCGGAGAGGAGCAAGTACAACAGCGCCGTCCCCACCAACACCAACCCGGCGAAGTCGCGCCGCTTGGCCATCACACCCACTCCCAGCGCCGCGACCGCGAGGCCCGGCCACGTGTGCGTCCCGGCGAGGTGCTTCACGTAGTCACGCGCGAGGCCGAGGTACCCGGCGAGGTCCTTCTCGCGGAGGACGTGGTCGGCCTCACCGCTCGCGTACATCTGCGCGAGCTGCGCGTGGAACTCGAGGTGCGCGAAGTACCGGCTCGGCTCGATGAACAGGCCGCTCCCGAAGCCGAACGCGAGGATACCGGCGACCGCCGTCCACAGGTCCGCGCGGCGATACCACTTCACCGACGGCCCGCGATTCTTCCACTGAATGTAGATTAGCGCGACGGGGATCAGCGGGAACATGGAGTAACACGCCTCCTTCGTCCCCAAGCCGAAACCCATCGCGGCTCCGAGGAGTATTCCCCGCCGGACCGTAATGCCGGCCTTCATCATCCAGACGAAACTCATCAACGCGAGCGCGACGAAGAAAGTCATCGGGACGTCCACGTTCCCGCTCCGCGCGTAATAGAAGTACGGGTACCCGGTGATGATGAATCCTGCGGCGGCGATCCCCGCGCGTTCGTCCCACAGGAGCTTGGCCGTCCGGAAGACGCACAGCGCGATCCCCACGCCGAGCAATACCGTCAAGAAGTGCGCGAGGCCGGTGAGGACCTTCAGCGTCCGCACTGGATCCTTCAGCCCGAACGGGTACTCACCGGTGACCTTCTCGAAGTCACCGCTCACGAAGAGGTACGCGAGGTACGGCGCGTACGTCCCGGCCGCCATGAACGAGTACATCAACGGGTAGCCGAGGTTTCGATCCTTCTTCGGCTGGATGATGTTGTGGAGCTCGGCGAGCGGGCCGAGCGGGGTCTCGTCGTCCGTGCCCCACGAGAGCTTTCGGTCCGGCGCCGTCGCGGTCGGCGCGCCCCACCAGAAACCCGGCGCGAACGCGACGAACGCCGCGAGGGCGACCCCCGCGGCCGCGGGCGAGATGCGACGCAGGCGACTCATCCCACGCGGACGATCACCAGGAGCAGCACGCTCACGATCATGCTCACGGTGAGGAGGATGCCGCCGAGGCGGCGCTCCCGGTTGCGCTTGAACCACATCCACAGCCCGGTCAGGGCCACGACGGCGAGGAACGCGGACATCAGCCCGACGAAGGTACCCCACGCGGACATGATGGGTTCGTCGTGCCACGTCCCGCCCGTGTGATGCATCTTGTCGATCATCTCCCAGAACCCGCCGCTCTTCGTGGACACCTCGGCGGTCTTGGTCGCGACGGTGTAACTCACGCGGTACTCGGTCCCGGGGCGGCGCACCAGGAAACTCAGTCCGACCGAGCTCGTCTCGACGTCGTACAGGTCGCCCGCCATCACGCCCTTTGCGCGAATCGCCGCGACGATCTCACGCGGGTCACGCGGCGCCGGTTCGAGCACCATCTTCGACTGCTCGGTCGTCGGCGACGACCACTTGAACAAGAAGTAGTGCCCCATGCGGAACGCGCTCGCGGAGTACGCGAGCATGAACGCCGCGATGGCGAGGCCGAGGGCGAGGTGGACGTTGCGGACGAGCTGATACATCACTTCATCGCCAGGTAGAAATAGACGAGCCCCGCCGTACCCACCACGAGGCTGAGCGCCGCCCACCACAACTTCGGGCGCGTCATCGCCCACAGGTACACGCCACTCGCCGCGAGGAACGCGAGGCCGAAGATCGCGAGCTCCATGTACGCCGACCAGATCCACGCGAAGATCGCGCGCTTCCCGAGCGGCAGGTGCGTGTGCATCTGATTGACGTACTCACCGAACCCGAACGCGTCGGTGGTGACTTCGGCCTCGGGGCCGCCGTCCCATCGAACGGTCACGTAGCCATTCGGACTCCAGAGCGGGATCGTGAGGACACCGTCCACGCGATCGATCGCCCAGTGCGGGACCGGCTTGCTCTGGAAGAAGCCGAACTGCTCGCGGATCAACTGCGCGATCTCGGCGTCGGACGCGCCCTCGGGCGGCGAGAACGGGACGCGCGTCACGACCGGCTGGTGCTCGCGCGGGTCGTCCTTCGTCATGATGTGCAGCCCCGACATCGACGAGACGAGGAGCGCCACGAGGATCACGAGCCCCGAGTAGATGTGCAGCGATCGGACGAGGGAGACCATCAGCGGTTGTCCACGAACTCTCGGAACCAGAGCTCCAGGGTGAGCACCGCAAAGATCTGCTTCACGATCAAGAACTCCTTTGCGTCCATGCGGGTCCTCAGGGCGCGGATCGTCTCGGGGCGGAAGAGCCCGCGGCGTCGGATCGCGTCCTCACTCAGACAGTCGTCGAGCATCGCTTGGAACGCGGGCTGCTGAAAGTACTTCTCGACGGGGACGTAGAACGGCATCTTCCGCCGCTTCGCCACGGCCGGGAGCTCGAGCTTCTTCGCGAGGCGGCGCAGCGCCCACTTACCCTCGAGGCCGCGCATCTTGAGGTGCGTCGGGAGGCGACGGCACAGCGCGATGAGCTGGTGATCGAGGAAGGGCACGCGCGCCTCGATCGCGTGCGCCATGCTCATCTTGTCGGTGCGGAGCAGCATGTTGTCGGGGAGCCAGTGGTCGTACGACAGCCCGAGCATCCGCTCGAAGAACGGCTCGTTCAGATCGACCTGCGAGATCCGCCGCGACGAAGCGAACGCGCCGGCCGACTCCAGCGTGCGGTACGTCGCGTCCGTGTAGAGCGAAGACGACTCGCGCCGATCGAACAGCGACATGAGGTGCCGGTACGCCGGGTCGAGTTGGTCGGGCTCGAGCAGGTCGAGGTAGTCGAGCGCCTTCTGCTTCCCGCGCTCACCGAGGTAAGCCGGGTACTGGAACGCGGTGTCGAGCAACGAGATCGGCGCGGCGTCGAGCAGCGGATGCACGAGGCGCCGCTTCACG
>JAUHYN010000868.1 GCA_030426505.1 bacterium
ATCGTGGCCAGCCGCCGGTCGACCTCATCGGCTGACCCGGCCTGTCCCAGCATGTAGGCCGCGAAGACCACGTCGACGGTCTTGTCCGGCGGCGCGAAGGGATCGCGCTGGTGCAGGTGAGCCAGCCTTAGGCCGGTCGGGACAAATCAGACAAAGGCGGCGAGGGCGTCTTCCTCGCGCCCGGGTCGTTCGTGATCGGGGACGTCCACATCGGCGACTTCAGCTCGGTCTGGTTCAACGCCGTCGTCCGCGGCGACGTCTTCCACATCCGCATCGGCGCCCGCACCAACGTCCAGGACAACTCGGTGGTCCACGTCACGACCGGCAAACACGCGACGGTCCTCGGGGACGACGTCACGGTCGGCCACAGCGTGACCCTGCACGGCTGCACCGTGAAGGACGGCGCGCTGATCGGCATGGGCGCCACGATCCTGGACCGGGTGGTCGTGGAGGAGGGCGCGCTGGTCGCGGCCGGATCGCGCGTCCCGGAGGGGATGGTCGTGCCGGCGGGCATGGTCGCGATGGGGGCGCCGGCCAAGATCAAGCGGCCGGTCACCGACGCCGAGCGCGAATACCTCGCCTACGCCGGGCCGCACTACGTCGACATCGCGAAGAACTACCTGCGCGATTTGGTCAAGTGACCTTGCTCGCGGATTGGGCCGCTGCTATCAAATCGAGCGGCGCCGTCGCGGGACGACCGAAAGCGTAGCGTTCGCGCCGCGTGAATAGGAGTCGGGGCCGGGGAAGCGTTCGACACACCGTCGAACGGATGTGGGCGAGCCGCGGCGACGTCTTTTGTCGATGTCGAACAACGCGGACATCGTTCGGACGCTGAAGTCGGCCGCGCTGTTCAGGAACTTCACGGACACCGGTCTGCAGATCGTCGCGTCCATCGCGCAGACGAAGCGCATCCCCCCCAACACGCCGCTCTTCGTCGAGAACATGCTCGGCGAGGGCCTCTACGTCATCGCGGACGGCATGATTCGCCTCGCGGTGCGCGGGCCCAACGGCCAGGACACGACGCTCACGATGTTGTCCGCGGGCGACTCGCTCGGCGAGGCCGCGATCCTCCGCTCCGGTCCGCGGCTGTGTTCCGCGACGGCGGAGGTGGAGACGACGGTGCTCGAGATCACCCGGCGCGACATCGCGATGCTCCAGCGCAGCAAGCCGCAGGCGTGCCTGAAGTTGATGATGGGCGTGGTGGAGCTGATCGGGGAGCGCCTCCAGAAGGCGGACCCCGATTTTCGCCAATTCCTCGCGTGGCGCCTCGACGTGTAGGACAATCCTCGGCGTGGAGGCGTACACGCCGCTCGACGCCCAGATCGACGGGTACCTCCAGCACCTGCGGGTCGAGCGCTCCCTCGCCAAGAACACCCTCGAGGCGTACAGCCGGGACCTGTCGGACTTCGCGGGCTGGATGATCGACGCGAAGGTGAGCGACGCCACCGCGATCGAGTCGCACCACGTCTCGGCCTGGGTCCGAAACCTCGCGATCGCCGGGCTCAAACCGAAGTCGCAGGCCCGGATGCTCGTCGCAGCGCGCGGGTTCTTCCGCTACCTGGTCCGCACGCGCGTCCTCGCCGCAGACCCGGCGGCGCTCGTCGACCTGCCGAAGCAGGAGCGTACGCTCCCGGATCCGGTGACGCTCGACGAGGTCCTCGCGCTGGTCCGTGCCGCGGACAACCCGCGCGATCGCGCGCTGGTGATCCTCCTGTACGGGGCGGGCCTGCGCGTGAGCGAGGTCGTCGGGCTCGAGCTCGGATCGATCTACCTCGACGCCGGCCTCATCCGGGTGCTCGGCAAGGGCAACAAGGAGCGCGTGGTCCCCGTCGGCTCGGAGGTGATCGACGCGGTGCGGCGATACATCGAAGAGGACCGCCCCAAGCGCCTCGGGGGCAAGACGAGCGACCACCTGTTCCCGGGCCGCGGCGGGCGGGGCAAGCTCACGCGCCAGGCGGCGTTCGCGCTGTTGCGTCGGTTGCAGGTCGCGGCGGGTCTCGGCCGCGACGTCTCGCCGCACAAACTGAGACACGCGTTCGCCACGCACCTCGTCCGGGGCGGCGCGGATCTGCGGAGTGTCCAGGCCATGTTGGGCCACGCGGACCTCCGGACGACCGAGGTCTACACGCACGTCGACAGCGACCACGTGCGCGCGACGTATGACCGAACGCACCCTCGCTCGTAGCGGCCGACACGCGGGGAAGGAGTCGTTGTCTGGACCCGTAGAAGGGGCTACAAAGGGCGTTGGTCGCGATGAAGCTCGAGATGAACCACGGCTGGTCCTCCCTCTCGGACGAGGTGTTGGACCTGATGCTCGACGAAGCGGAACGCACCATCTTCGAGGTGGAAGGCCGCGCGGACGAACCGGGTCGACGGATCGCCACGATGGAGGCCGACCCGCCCGGCGTCGCGGACCTGAGACTCGCGATCGCGGAGCTGGTGGACGCCTACCCGGGCGTGCAGTTCGAGTTGGAGTCGGTGAGTGACCGCCTCCGGAACGTCGGCGCGCACGCGGCGACGGCCGAGCTCGAGACCCGGCCCCACATCATGCACCTGGTCCGCCTGTCGCTCGAGGCGTTCTTCCGGCACTACCCGACGCTCGACGCCTACGAGGTCGACGCCACGCCGGACGACCCGGAAGACGACGCCCGCGCGCCGCACGAGATCTACGACATGTACGTGCAGATCCTCGCGGCGCTCCGCGTGCGATTGAGCTGAGCGCCCGCGCCAGGGACGACGCGGTCCCTCCGACCTCGAGACGCACTCAGGAGGTACAGCTGCCGAGCCAGCAATGGACGATGCCTCCGATGCGGTCGATCGCGGCGCGCACCTTGTCGACGAGCGTCTGCTCGGTCGGGTTCGCGTGGCCGTAGAGCATGTCCTCGAAGGTGCCGAGGCGATCGGGGACGTCGGCGAGGGCGACGTCGTCGAAGCCGATCCACGCGCGGGTGTGCGTGAAGTCGTCGGTGCGGTCGAGCGGGGCGTCGGCGACGACGAGGGAGACGCTCGGGAGGTACGCGTCTGGTTCGACGCGCCTCAGCTCGTTCATCACGCCGCGACTCAGTCGCGCGCCGCGTTCGTAGTGGTACGCCTCGAGGAGGAGCTCGGTGGCGCGCGGCTTGGTCGGATCGGTGAACTCGAGCGCGCCGGACGCGGCTTCGACCACCGGGATCACGAGGAGCGCGCTGCTCGCGCGGCGGTCTTCGGCTTCCCTCGGGAGCGTGTGTTTGAAGCTGGTGAGGAGCTTCTTCGCGACGGCCGTGCGGAGGGCCAGCGTCGCCTCGTCGTTGTCGCGGAAGAGGACGTAGACGTAGTAGCGGAAGCCTTCCGGCTCCTTCGAGTCGTCCGCGAGGAGCTCGCGCGCGAGGTAGCTGACGCGGATCTCACCGCCGTGGCCGTGCAGGTCGACGCCGGGGTGCGCGACGTCGACGCGCAGGTATTGGCCGCACGCAGTGAGCGCGAGGAGCGCGAGGGCGGCGAGGGCTCTACGCATCGGGGCTGCGCCTTTCGAGTGCGGCGAGGAGCCGCTCGAACGTGACGTCGAATCGATCGGGATCGTCGAGCGTGCCCGTGAAGTCGCCGATGACGCGATCGAGGACGGCCTTCTTGTGGAGCGGGTTGGTCGGATGCCAGCCGGTAGCGACGAAGTCGTCGAGTTTGATCGGGAGCAGGACGCGGGCGCTCCCTTCGCGGGTCTCGCGCGCGAGGATCTTGTGGATCTCGTCGGTCACGCCGACGCGCCCGAGCGACGCCTCGGAGCACACGAGGATCACGCGGTCCGCCTCGTCGACCGCGGTCCAGATCGCTTCGTAGTTCTGTTCGCCCATCATCGCGTCCGCCGGATAGAAGAAGGTCGAGACGCCGCGCGCTTCGAGGGCGTCGTGGAGGCGCTCCGCGAACGGCGCGTCGGGGCCGCCGTAGCTGATGAACGCCGAGTCGTAGCGCCCGTCCGTCTTCGGGGCCGGCGCGGGGCGCGCGATCCTCGGGCGGCGCCTCCTCCGAATCGCGTAGGTGAGCGCGGCCGCGAGCGGCGCGGTGATCACGGCGAGCCCGACCGAGAGGCGCTGCTGCGGCGGATCCGTCTGCAGGAGGAGCTCGCTGCAGATCTGGAGGAGGACCCACGCGCCGACGAAGATCGCGACGGTGCC
>JAUHYN010000869.1 GCA_030426505.1 bacterium
GCTTCAAGCTTCCGCGTTCGCGGCGGACCCTGTCCGGCAAGGTGAACGTACGCCGCATGCACCGCGCGGAGCCGCTCGATCTCATCGGGGTGGAGTTCGACCTGTCGGACCCCGACGGCTTCGCGAACCACGAGCAGAAGATCGCGGCCTATTGCGAGGAGCGCGCCGAGACGATCGCCAAGTGGGCGAGCGACTGGCAGCGCGCCGCCTGACCGGCGCGGGGCCTGCGCGTGCTCGGGGCGTGCCCCGGACGTGCCCCCGACGTGCTCCGGGCGTAGCGGGGAGGCTCGGTTCGGCCGCCGGCCGGCGACCCGAGCCTCGGCCTGCGAAGGCCTCTGACGAGCCGGGGGACGCGTGCGAGCCCGCGCGCTCGCCGTGCGTGCTCGTGGTCGACGACGAAGAGCTCTATCGCCGAGCCATCGAGCGGATCCTGCTGCGCGGTGGCTATCGGGTCGAGACCGCGCCGGACGCGATGATCATCGTGGACCGCGACGGCACGATGGTCATCGTCAACGAGCAGGCCGTCCGGCTCTTCGGCTACTCGCGCGAGGCGCTGATCGGCGCGCACGTGGAGATGCTCGTCCCCGAGCGTCTGCGCGACGCGCACGTGGGGCACCGCCACGCGTTCTTCTCCTCGGCGAACGTCCGTCCGATGGGTGCGGGGCTCGAGCTCTGCGGGCGGCGCAAGGACGGGAGCGAGTTCCCGATCGAGATCAGCCTCTCACCGTTCGAGACCGACGAGGGCATGCGCGTCACCGCGGCGATTCGCGACGTGACCGACGCGCGCGAGGCGAAGCGAAAACTCGCGGCCTACGCGGCGCGCCTCGAGTCGACCAACCGCGACCTCGAACAATTCACGCACTTCGCGTCGCACGATCTCCAGGCACCGGTGCGGACCATCATCGGCTTCACGGAGATCCTCGCGGAGACGCTGCAGGGGCGCCTCGACGAACAAGCGCAGAAGTACTTCGACTTCATCCACGACGGCGCGCTCCACATGCGCACGTTGATCCTCGATCTCCTCGAGCTGTCGCGCGCGAGCCGATCCGAACGGGTCCTCGAAGAGGTCCGCGTCGAGGACGTCATCGAGCGGAGCTGCCAACAGCTCGGTCCGCAGCTGACCGAGCGCGACGTGCGCGTCGAGTACGAGGCGCTCCCGCGGGTGCTCGCGGACGCGACGCGACTCCAGCAGGTGTTCCAGAACCTCATCGGCAACGCGACCAAGTTCTGCGAAGCGGACACGCAGCCGCAGGTCACGATCTCGGCCGAGGCCGCCGACGATCGGACGTGGCGCTTCGCGGTCGCCGACAACGGGATCGGGATCCCGGCGAAGCGACTCCCGGACGTGTTCCAAGCGTTCCGGCGCTTCCACGATCCACGACGCTTCGAGGGCACGGGCATCGGCCTCGCGATCTGCAAGAAGATCATCGAGGTCCACGGCGGCGACATCTGGGTCGAGTCGACCGAGGGCGAAGGCACGACGTTCTTCTTCACGCTCCGCGACGCGGACGCCCACGATCCGGTCGAGCCCACCGCCTGAGGGGTGGCGCCCGGGCCAGGACCGGGGCCATGATGCGGCCCCCATGAAGCCTCAAGACCTCGAGAAGAAGACCGCTGCAGTCGCCAGCCTGGAACACGTCGAAGACGGCATGCGCCTCGGCCTCGGGTCGGGGTCGACCTCCGCCGCGATGGTCCACGCGCTCGGCGCGCGCGTACGCGAGGGTCTGAAGGTCGAGTGCGCCGTACCCACCTCCGCCGAGACGCGCGCGATCGCGGAGTCGTACGGCATCCCGATCGTCACACTCGACGACGTGGAGCGCCTCGATCTGACGATCGACGGCGCCGACGAAGCCGACCCGAACCTCGCGCTCATCAAGGGCGGCGGCGGCGCGCTCCTGCACGAGAAGATCGTCGCGGCGGCGAGCGACAAGTTCGTCGTCATCGCGGACTCGTCGAAGCTCGTCGACAAGCTCGGCGCATTCAAGGTGCCGGTCGAGGTCCTCCACTTCGCGGCGCGCCCCGTGAAGACGCGGATCGAAGGGATGGGCGGCCAGGTCAGCGTGCGACAGCGCGGTGATGCTCCGTTCGTCACCGAAGAGGGCAACCTGATCTACGACTGCGACTTCGGCCTGATCGACGATCCAGCGGAGCTCGCCGAGCTCCTCGGTCGCATCCCCGGCCTCGTCGAGCACGGGCTCTTCGTCGACATGGCCAACGTCCTCATCATCGCGCGCGGCGAGGCGACCGAGGTCCACACGCGGTGAAGCGTGATCCGGAGTCCGTCCGGCTCGAGGAGGACCGCGCGCGGGAGAAGAACTGGAAGCGCTGGGGCCCCTACCTCTCCGAACGCCAGTGGGGGACGGTCCGCGAGGACTACTCCCCTGGCGGCGACGCGTGGGACTACTTCCCGCACGACCACGCGCGCAGCCGCGCGTACCGCTGGGGTGAGGACGGGCTCCTCGGGATCTGCGATCGCCAGAGCCGACTGTGCTTCGCGCTCGCGCTGTGGAACGAGCGCGACGCCATCCTCAAGGAGCGCCTCTTCGGGCTCACCGGTCCGGAGGGCAACCACGGCGAGGACGTCAAAGAGCTGTACTACTACCTCGACGCGACGCCGACGAGCTCGTACCTGAAGGCGCTCTACAAGTACCCGCAGTCCGCGTTCCCCTACGAAGCGCTCGTCGAAGAGAACGCGCGACGCGGCCTCGACGATCGCGAGGCCGAGCTGCTCGATCTCGGCGCCTTCGACGAAGACCGCTACTTCGACGTCACCGCCGAGTACGCGAAGGACCGCGACGAAGACCTCTTCGTCCGCGTCACGATCGACAACCACGGCCCGGACGACGCGCCACTCCACCTCCTCGGGACACTGTGGTTCCGCAACACGTGGGCGTGGGGGCGCGAGGGCGAAGGCTACTGGGGCAAGCCGTCGCTCACCCGCCTCGACGACGCGCGCGTCCGCGCCGAGCACACCTCACTCGGGCGCTACGTGTTCGTGGCCGACGCTCCGGACGCGCTGTTGTTCACCGACAACGAAACGAACAACGCGCGCCTCTTCGAGACCGAGAACGACGCGCCCTACGTGAAGGACGCCTTCCACCGCCACGTGGTCGACGGCGAAGAGGGCGTCACGAACCCGGGCGACGTCGGGACGAAGGCGGCGGCGTGGCACCGCTTCGTCGTCCCCGCCGGGGGGCGGCGCGTCGTCTACTACCGCCTCGTCGCCGAGCGCGAGGACGACGGCCTCGGCCTCGCGAACGCCGAGGACGTCTTCGCGCGCCGCATCGCGGAGGCCGATCGCTTCTACGCCGACCGGATCCCGGCCGAGCTCGACGAGGAAGAGACCTCCATCGCGCGCCAGGCGTACGCCGGTCTGCTGTGGACGAAGCAGTTCTACTACTACGTGGTCGAGCAGTGGTTCGAGGGCGACCCGGCGCAGCCGGAGCCACCCGATCGGCCGAAGCGAAACCACGGCTGGAAGCACCTGTACAACCGCGACGTCGTGTCGATGCCCGACAAGTGGGAGTACCCGTGGTACGCGGCGTGGGATCTCGCGTTCCACATGATCCCGTTCGCGCGGATCGATCCCGCCTTCGCGAAGTCGCAACTCATCTTGCTCCTCCGCGAGTGGTACATGCACCCGAACGGGCAGATCCCGGCCTACGAGTTCCAGCTCTCCGACGTGAACCCGCCGGTCCACGCGTGGGCGGCGTGGCGCGTCTACAAGATGACCGGCACGCGCGGACAACGCGACCGCACCTTCCTCGCGCGCGTCTTCCAGAAGCTCCTCCTCAACTTCACGTGGTGGGTGAATCGAAAGGACGAGAACGGCGACAACCTGTTCTCGGGCGGCTTCCTCGGGCTCGACAACATCGGCATCTTCGATCGCTCGCACGTGATCCCGGGCGGCGGTCGCCTCCGGCAAGCGGACGGCACGGCGTGGATGGCCTTCTACTGCTCGACGATGTTGTCGATGGCGCTCGAGCTCGCGCTCGAAGATCCCGCGTACGAAGATCTCGCGTCGAAGTTCTTCGAACACTTCGTCGCGATCGTCGACGCGATGAACGAGCTCGGCGGCACCGGCCTCTGGGACGAGGAGGACGGCTTCTACTACGACCAGCTCCTCCTCCCCGACGGC
>JAUHYN010000870.1 GCA_030426505.1 bacterium
CCTGATCGCGACGGCGAAGCAGAACCTGATGAAGATGTACGAGTCGAAGATCGGCGACTTCGACCGCGCTCCGCGCGTGCTCATCTCCGGTGAAGAGGTGATCTGGCTGAACCTCAACCACCGCGCCGGGTTCATCCTCTCCCAGATCGACGGGGCCGTGACCTACGAGGACCTCATCGCGCTCTCCGGGATGCCGCGCCTCGACACCGTCCGCATCCTCGCGGACCTCCTGAACGACAACGTGATCGGGTAGCGCGGCTTCGGGGCTCAGCCCTTGAAGCGCTCGATCTTCTTCTTCGCCGCCATCACCAGTCGCAGGTTCATGTTCGATCGCTTGGCGAGGTTCATGATCTCGGGGCGCGGCAGCCGATCGAGCAGGCGGATCGCGGTGCGGATCGGCGTCTTCGGGTTGTAAACCAGCGCCTTCGTCACCGTCGGGTTCTGCGTGTACATCGGGTTCTCGGCGATCTTCTCGAGCACGTCGGGGTTGAGGCTCGGGAGCCGAGACATGAACGCGATCTCGTCGAGCGTGATCTTCGCGTTCTTCAGCAGGTAGTGGTGGACGGCGCGGTTGCCGTCCATCGCGAGCGCCATCCGCTCCTCGCGGTTGCCGGACAGCGCCATGTTGATCTTGTCGTCCATGCCCATGCGCGCGAGGCGGCGACGGATGGGCATCTTCTCGAAGTCCTCGTCCGGCGCGGTGTCCGTGAGCTTGAGGACCTGCATCGGGCCGCGGTCCTCGGGGCGCTCGGTCTCGAGGCGCTTCCGCGCCGCGATGGTCGTCGGGTAGAGGCAGAGCTTCCGGAAGACCTCGTTGTTCTCGTCGACGCGCACGTAGAGGTTGCTGTCGTCGAGGCCCTCGATCACGCCGTCGAGCTCATAGACGTTGCGGCCGGGGAGGGTGACGCGCACGTGGACGACGTCGTTGATCTCCGTGTTCTCGACCTCGGTCGGGATCACGAGGATCGACTGGGCCTCCCACTCGTCCTTGAGGTCCGCGAAGTCCGCGACGGTCGCGAACTTGATGACCAGCACGGTGTACTCGGAGCCGGACGCCGGCGGGCGGAGCACCGTCTCGCCGGGCGAGGCCATCTTCAGGCCCGCCCCGCCCGCGACGCGCGGTCCGCGGGGGAGGTTGTCGATGTCCGGGTGCAGGCCGCCCGACGCCTTCTTCTTCTTCGCGGCGCGCCGCTTCTTCCGCGCGACGGTGTCGATGTCGGGGTGCAGGCCGGTGGTCGGATCGCGGCGACCGGGCTGCGGCGCGGTGTCGATGTCCGGGTGGAGGCCAGCGCCGGGATCGTCGAACGGCGTGGCGTCGTCGAAGGGGTCCTCGGCGGCGGCGGGCGCCGGGGCGGGCGCGCTCGCGGGATCGAACTTCGCGAACTCCGGGGGCTTCATGGCGCTCTCGGACTCGCCGCTCACCGCGCTTCGGAAGGGTTCGCTCGAGATGAAGCCGGCGATCGACGCGCGCGCTTCGGCGGCGCCCTCGAACGAGACCATGACGCCCTTCTTCCCGAGAAACTGGCCGGCGATCCCGTCGAAGTCGAACGTGTCGCCCGAGGGGGCGACGATGCGGAGCCGCACCGGGGTCTCCGGATCCGGCGCGTCCGATTCGCGGATCCGGACGATGAGCGCGCCGTGCGTAATGTACGCCGAGTAGTCGGCGTCCAGCGCGCGGCTCGATCCGTAGGCCGCGCGAAAGCCGATCTTGGGAACGGACATATCGGTCGGGGGGGAGTTTGGCACGGACCCGGAGGACATTGAAGATCAGGCCAGGGCCCCGACCGCCGCCTCCACGGCGTCGCGTATGCGGCCGGATCGCCAGGCCGCGATGACCGCCTCGACGTCGGGGTGGAGGACGCGATCCTCCTCCATGAACGACACGTCGGCCCGGACGGCCGCGTGGGCCGCCGCGACCCCGGTCCCCGGCGATTCACCGATCAGGTCGATCGCCTGGCAGGCGCACAGCAACTCGATCGCGAGGCAGGCCTCGGTGTTGTCGATGACCTCGAGCGCCTTGCGCGCGCTCGTCATGCCCATCGACACGTGGTCTTCGCGGTTGGCGGAGGTGGGGATGGAGTCGGCGCTCGCCGGATATACGAGCACCTTGTTCTCGTTCACGAGGCTCGCGGCGGTGACCTGCGCGATCATGAAGCCCGAGTTGAGGCCGGGGTTCTTCACGAGGAAGGCGGGGAGGTCGGAGAGCGCCGGGTCGATCAGCTGCTCCACGCGGCGGTCCGAGATGTTCGCGAGCTCGCTGACGGCGATGGCGAGGAAGTCGAGCGCCATCGCGAGCGGCTGGCCGTGGAAGTTGCCGCCGGAGAGCATGACGTCGTCCTCGGCGAACACGAGCGGGTTGTCGGTCGCGGAGTTGATCTCGATCTCGAGGGTCTTGCGGACGAACGCGAGGACGTCGCGGGTGGCGCCGTGGACCTGCGGCATGCAGCGGAAGCTGTAGGCGTCCTGCACGCGGTCGCAGTCGGCGTGGCTCGCGGCGATCGCGCTGTCGGCGAGGAGCCGCCGGAGGATCTCGGCGCTCTTGCTCTGCCCGGCGTGGGGCCGGACCGCGTGGATGCGCGGGTCGAACGCGACGACCGTCCCCTTGTTGCCTTCGAGCGACGCGGCGCCCGCGATGTCCGCGAAGTCGGCGAGGCGCTCGGCGCGGTGGAGCGCGAGGACGCCGAGCGCGCCCATCGCCTGCGTGCCGTTGATCAGGCACAGCCCCTCCTTGGGTCCGAGCTGCAGCGGAGTGAGACCGAGTGCGGCCATCGCCTCGGCGCTCGGCTGACGGCGGCCGTCGACGACGACTTCGCCCTCGCCGATCATCGCCAGCGCGATGTGGGCGAGCGGTGCGAGATCCCCCGACGCGCCGACGCTGCCCTTCTTCGGGATCACCGGGAGCACGTCGGCGTTCAACAGATCGAGGAGGAGCTGGAGGGTCTCGAGGCGGACCCCGGAGTTGCCGGTGGCCATCACGTTCGCGCGGAGGAGCATGAGGGCGCGCGTCTGGTCGGGGGCGAGCGGATCGCCGAGCCCGACCGCGTGCGAACGGATCAGGTTCACCTGAAGCCGCGACAGATCCGCCTCGGGGATCCGGATGTTGGCGAGGAAACCGAAGCCGGTGTTCACGCCGTACACGGGCGCGCCGGACCTCGCTTTGGCCTCGACGCTCGCCCGGGCGGCGACGACCCGCGCGCGGGCCTCCTCGCCGAGGGTCACCGTCCGTCCGCCGCCGGCCACGGCGACCACGTCTTCGATGGTGAGCGAGCGTCCGTCGATCGAGATGGGCTCCACGCCGAGTGACATGCCGACGCGCCGGGCCGAAGGCAAGGGCGGGTTTCGCGGGCGGGCCGGCCGTTTTGCCCTGGGTTCGGAAGGGGTGTAGATCGCGCCAGGAGTTGGCGCTTCTGGTTCGACCCGCGGCGGACGCCGCGCTGATCGTGGATCTCGCGCGCATCGTGGGGGCGCAGCACGTCTCCAGCCTCGACGCGGACCGCATCGCCTACAGCCACGACTGCTGGCCCCGCGACATCCTGCGGATGCGCGCCGGGGAGGTGGTCGCCGCGCCGTCCTGTGTGGTGTGGCCCGAGAGCGCCGAAGAGGTCGCGCGGGTGCTCCACCTCGCCGACGAGGTCGGCGTGCCGATCGTGCCCTACGGCGCGGGGTCCGGGGTGTGCGGCGGGGCGCGACCGACCGAGGGCGGCATCGTCCTCGACCTCAAGCGCATGCGGCGCATCCGCGAGCTCGACGGCGACAACCTGAGGTTGGAGGTCGAGTCCGGGATCATCGGCGAGCGCCTGGAGCGGATGCTCGAGGCGCGCGGCTTCACGCTCGGTCACTTCCCGTCGTCGATCGGGTGCTCGACGGTCGGCGGCTGGCTCGCCGCGCGCAGCGCCGGGCAGATGTCGACGCTGTACGGGAAGATCGAGGACATGACGCACGGGCTCGAGGTCGTCACGCCCGGCCGCGTGCGTCGCATGATGCTCGGGCCGCGCCCGGTCGAGGGCCCGGACTTCAACAAGCTCGTGGTCGGCTCCGAAGGCACGCTCGGGATCATCACCGCGGCGGAGCTGCGCGTCCGCCCGATCCCGGCGTCACGGAAAATGATCGGGATGGAATTCCCGAACGTCCAGACCA
>JAUHYN010000871.1 GCA_030426505.1 bacterium
CAACGTCCCGACCGTCCTCATCGCGCGCACTGACGCCGACGCGGCGCGGCTCCTCACGTCCGACATCGACCCGCGCGACCGGAAGTTCTGCACGGGCGAGCGCACGCCGGAGGGCTTCTTCCGCATCAAGGGCGGCATCGAGATGGCGATCGACCGCGGCCTCTCGTACGCGCCCTACGCCGACCTCATCTGGTGCGAGACCTCGCACCCGGACCTCGGCGAGGCCAAGCAGTTCGCGGAGGGCATCCACGCGAAGTTCCCGGGCAAGAAGCTCGCGTACAACTGCTCGCCGTCGTTCAACTGGAAGAAGAAGCTCGACGACGCCACCATCGCGAAGTTCCAGCGCGAGCTGGGCGCGATGGGCTACAAGTTCCAGTTCGTCACCCTCGCCGGCTTCCACGCGCTCAACCACTCGATGTTCGAGCTCGCGCGCGAGTACAAGGACGGCGGCATGGCGGCCTACTCGAAGCTGCAGCAGGCCGAGTTCGCCTCCGAGGAGAACGGCTACTCCGCCACGCGCCACCAGCGCGAGGTCGGCACCGGCTACTTCGACGAGGTCGCGCAGGTCATCAGCGGCGGCACCGCTTCGACCCTCGCGCTCAAGGAGTCGACCGAGGCAGAGCAATTCTGATCGGCTCCACCTCGACCCTCACCCCATTCAAGATCGACTGACCGCTGATCGGCTCCACCGCCTCGTCGTCGATCCAGTCGTTCGCGCACACCCCTGACAGCGCCCCCGCGACCGCCTGGTGGTCGCGGACGGCGCCGTGCCCGTACCCGTGCGGCAGGCTCACGACGCCCGGCCGGACCTCGTCCGAGATCTCCACGCGCACCTCGCCCTCGTGAATGCGGCTCCGCATCCGGGCGCGCTCACCGTCGGCCAGCCCCAGACGCGCGGCGTCATCCGGGTGGACGAGGAGCGCGTCGCGCGGGCGCCCCGACACGAGCCCCGGGAGGTTGTGCATCCACGAGTTGTTGGAGCGCAGGTGCCGCCGCCCGATCAGCCGGAGCGCGCCCGACGGCTCCGCGGCGATCGCGGCGGCGACGGCGTCGACCGCGCCGAGCAACGCCTCCGGCGCGAACCGGACGCCCCCGCTGAAAAAGACGCGACGGTCCAAGCTCGGCACCAGGGGCCCGAGGTCGACGCCGCCGGCCATCGCGAGGAGCTTCTTCTTGTTGAGGCCCTTCCCGAACGGGAGGAAGCGATCACCGTACGGTCCCGTACGGAGCGCGAACTGTGCGACGGCGTCGGGCGTGACCTCGATGCCGAGCGCCGCCAGTGCCTTGTCCACGGCCGGCATCGCCGTGGGCCCGCCGCCGAGGCGCTTCGTGAGCGCGGAGAGGATCTCCCAATCGAGCCGCTCGTCGGGGCCGCGCTCGATCACCTCGGGGACCCACCGCACGCCGTTGCGCACGCGCATGTTCCCGAAGAACAGATCCACGTGGTCGTCGGCGAGCGCCGGTGCCGGCGGGAGCACGAGGTCCGCGTGGCGCGTGGTCTCGTTCAGGTAGATGTCGACCGACACCATGAAGTCGAGCTTCTCCAACGCACGCGCGATGCGACGCCCGTTCGGCACCGACTGCACCGGGTTGCCCGCGAACGTGACGAGCCCTCGGACCTGTCCCTCGCCCTCCGTCTCGATCTCGTCGGCGAGCGTCGTGCTCGGCAGCTCGCCGACCACCTCCGGCAGCGAGCGCACCCGACTGGTGTACCGCCCGAACCCGTCGGCCTTCGTGAGCCGTGCGAGCCGCGTCAGATCGATCGCGGGCGTCGGGAACATCGCGCCGCCGGGCGCATCGAGTCGCCCGAGCGCCGCGTTCAACAGCTCGACCGCGTAGCACGACGCCGTGCTGTGCTCCGCGTTGCCCGGCCCCATCCGCGAGTACACGACGCTCGTCGGGGCGTCCGCGAGCTCGAGTGCGAGCCGCTCGATCGTCTCCGCGTCGATGCCAGTCCACGCCGCCACGCGCTGGGGCGCGAACGCCGAGAGCTTCGCCTCGATCGCCTCGAACCCCGTCCCCTGCGCCGCGAGGCGATCCCGCCGAACGCGCCCCGCGTCCACGAGGACCTTCAACATCGCGAGGAGGAACGCGGCGTCCGTCCCGGGCACGATCGAGACGAACTCGCTCGCCATCTTCGCTGTCTCGGTCCGCCGCGGATCCACCACCACGATCCGCCCGCCCCGGTCGAGGATCGCGCGCAGCCGCCCGCGCACGTCCGGCGCGGTCATGAGGCTCCCGTTCGACGCGAGCGGGTTCGCGCCGATGCACATCAGGTAGTCGGTGCGCTCGAGATCCGGGACCGCGATCGAGAACGCGCTCCCGTACATCGCGGAGCACGTAACGAACCGCGCGCCGGTGTCCTGCGAGGAAGCGCCGTACACGTTCTTCGTCCCGAGCGCCGCGATCAGCGCGCCGCGCACCAGCCCCGCGCCGTGTTTGTGGACGCCGACCGTCCCGAAGTACACCGCGTTGGCGTCGGCGCCGTGCTCGGCGCGAATCGCGCTCAGCCGCTCCCCCGCGAGCGCGAGCGCGTCGTCCCACCCGATCGGCGAGAACGTGCCGTCGGCGTCCTTCTTCAGCGGCGTACGGATCCGATCCGGGTCGGCGTCGAGGTTCAGGATCTCGAGCCCCTTGGGACACACGTACCCGGCCGAGAAGCTGTCCGCCTCGTGCGGCCTCACGCCGACCGGCCGACCGCCCTCGAGATCCACGAGGAGCCCACACCCGGCCTCGCAGAGCGGACACACGTACGGCTTCGAAGTCGCGCCGGCGGGTTTCGACATGGCGCGAGTATGCTCAGTCGCGATCCAACCGCGCCACCAACTTCCGCGCGATCGCCCGCAGCCGCGACTCCCGCGACCCCTTGTGCCGCTCCGCGCCCGACAGCTCCGTGTCGCGCTCGTGCGCGACCGGCTGGGCCCGCAGGATCTCTCCGCGGATCGTCGGGTCTTCTTCGTCGAGCGTGAGGAGCCCGTCGTACTCGTCGACGGTCTGGTCTTCGTCGTGGCCCACTACAGCCCCTCCACACCCGGCGCGACCGCGATGGACCACGCGAGTTGCCGCGTCGCGCGGCCGTGCGGATCGAGGTCGAGCGTCCACTTCACGAAGCCGTCGTCGTCGACCGTCGCGCCGTCCGAGGTGTTCTCGTCGAGCAGCGCGACCCGCACCTGCTCCACTTCGGATACCGCGATGCGCTCCGTGACCGCGAGGTGCTTCGGATCGCCGCCGAGGTTCGACAGGAAGATCTTCACGAGCCGCGCGTCCACCCGCCACCCGTCCACGTGGTCGACCTCCGACGCCTCCTTCACCGTCCGCGTCACGCGCACGGCGTCGTCCGGACCGAACGACAGCGAGAACCGCTGACCCGGCGCGACGAACAGCGTCTCCGTCCACCCGACGAACCCGTGGTCACGCACCAGCGCGACGGGCCCGGCGAGGATCGGCACCGCCGCCCCGTTCACCTGCCGCGTCTCGAGGAACGCCTTCGTCTCGAGCTCGGGCAACACCACGAGCTGGGCCTCGCAGGGCGAGGAGAACGCGCCGACCGGGATCGTCGTGGGTCGCCCGTCCGACGGCACGTCGTGCGTGCCCTCCGCGCGCATGACCTGGATGTCTCCGCCGTCGTCCACGCCGGGCAGCTCGCGCGCCGAAGGCGACCGCGGGGCGCCGCCGCCCCCGCCGACCTGGGCCTTCTGCACGCGGACTTGCCGCGCCTCGACCTCGACCTGCTCCGAGCGCCGCCGCGCCGAGAGACGGTCGTCGGACAACAAGGGCGGCTCCGTCCCGAGCGAAGAGCGCGCCGTCGAGAACGCGAGCGACACCGACGACCAGTCTTCGCCGGTCCGCTGCCACACCACCGCGGACATCTCGAAGCTCAGCTGCCCCTGCGCGAGCCGCGCCTGGTGCATCGGACGCCACAGCGCGTTGGGCACCACGTAGTCGACCTCGAGCTTCACGCGCCCCGCCGACGCCGCGACGACGTCCACCTCGATCCAAGCCACGAAGCGCTGCGTGGTCGCGGCCGCGGCGACCCTCCGGAGCACCGCGTTGTCGAGCGCTTCGCTCACGTCGATCTGCCGGTGGTAGACGTCGAACGTCTCCTGCCGCAGCGACTTCATCCGATCGAACA
>JAUHYN010000872.1 GCA_030426505.1 bacterium
GGCTCGAGCGGAACACGCCGGAGCCGATGCACGCGCTCGCGACGAGCCCGGTGGTGATCTTCTCGCACCTCGCCGACCGCAACACGAAGAGCATGATGCGCGGGAACGTCGCCTCGCTCCTGATGATCTCGCTGTGCCTGATCCTCGCGCTCGCGAGCCTCAAGCTCGGCCTGCTCTCGATCATCCCGAACGTCCTGCCGATCGTGTTCGGCTACGGGCTGTGGTCGCTGATGTTCGGCGAGATCAACATCGTCGCGTCGATCGTCGGCACGATCTGCCTCGGCATCATCGTCGACGACACGATCCACTTCCTCTCGAAGTACCAGTTCAAGCGTCGCGTCACCGGCCTCGAGCCGCGCCGCGCCGCTGTCGAGACCGTCAAGAGTGTCGGCCCCGCGATGATCGTCACCACGCTCATCCTCGGGTGCGGCTTCGGCGTGCTCACGCAGTCCGGGTTCCAGATGAACCAATACCTGGGGCTGATGACCGTGATGGTCGTCGGCTTCGCCCTCGTCGCCGACCTGTTGATCCTCCCGCCGCTGCTCGTGGTGCTGGAGGGGCCGCGCGCCGAGGACGCCTACACCAACGAGTTCTCCCCGTCCGCGCACGGGGCCTGAGGAGTCAGAGTCATGAAGAAGTCCACGATGATCGCCGTCGCGTCCGCCGCGCTGCTCGCGACCCCCGTCGCGCTCGCCGCGCTGGACCGCGGCGAAGAGATCGCGAAGAAGATCGCCGCCGCCAACGTCGGCTACGGCGACATGAGCGCGCACCTCGAGATGATCCTCGAGGACGCCGAAGGCCAGTCGAGCCGGCGCGTGATGCGCGTGAAGAGCCTCGAGCGCCCCGCCGCCGACGAGGGCGATCTGTCGCTCGTCGTGTTCGAGAGCCCGCGCGACGTGAAGGGCATGGCGCTCCTCTCGCACGCGGGCGTCCTCGACAGCGATGAACAGTGGCTCTACCTCCCCGCCGCCAAGCGCGTCCGTCGTATCTCCGGTGGCAACACCTCCGGCCCGTTCGTGGGGAGCGAGTTCGCCTACGAAGACATCACCGGGACCGAGGTCGCGAAGTACGCGTGGCGCTTCGTCGGCGAGGGCGCGTGCCCGGTCGGCAGCGGCAAGTGCTTCGAGCTGGAGTCGCGCCCGAAGTACGACAAGTCCGGCTACAGCCGCCGCGTCGTGTGGGTCGACGAGGCCGCGTACCGCGTCCAGAAGATCGACTTCTACGACCGCCGCGAAGCGCTCCTGAAGACGCTCACCTACAAGAACTACGAGAAGCACGGGCGCTTCTGGCGCGCGGGTGAGTGGGAGATGAAGAACCACCAGAGCGGCAAGAAGACGCGCCTGGTGTTCTCGAAGTTCTCCTTCGACAACGGCTTCGACGCGAGCGACTTCCACCGCTCCGTCCTGAAGCGCATCCGCTGAAGGCGAGGTGTCCGTCGTGCGTCGCGCTTCGATCCTGCTCGCGTTGTCCGTGTCCGCTTCGGCGGACGCGTACGCGCTCGAGATCGCGGGCGACATCACGGCGGACGGCCGCGTCTTCCTCGCGGCGCCGCGCCATCTCGGCCAGAGGCTCGGCACGGCGCCGTCGGTCGCGATCTCACCGATCGCGTACGTACAATCCGACGACCTCACGCACACGCTGACCGTGCAACCCTTCTTGCGCGTCGACGCCGCCGACTCCGCGCGCACGCACTGGGACCTCAGGCAGGCCGACTACCAGTACGCAGACGGCGGCTTCTCGTTCGGTCTCGGCGTGGGCACGTTCACGACCGGCGTCCTCGACACCCACCGCGTCGTCGACGTCGTGAACCAGCGCGACCTCGTCGAGGATCTCGACGGCAGCAAGAAGCTCGGCCAGCCGTACCTCGGGCTCGGCTACGCGACGGGGCCGTTCGCCTTCTCGCTGCAGTACCTCCCGTACCACCGCGCGCGGACGTTCCCCGGTGAGCGCGGGCGACTGAGGTTCCCGCTGCTCGTCGACGACGAAGAGGTGCTGTACGAGTCGAAGCTCGGGCCGTGGCACCCGTCGTTCGCGGCGCGCGCCTCGGTCTCGGCGGGCGCCTTCGACGTGGGGCTCTCCGGCTTCTCGGGGCTGTCGCGCGAGCCGCGCTTCTTCGGGCAGATCTTCGACACGCAGGCGGTCGTCCCGCAGTACGACTTCCTCCAGCAGGCCGCGGTCGACGCGCAGTGGACCCTCGACGGCCTGATCTTCAAGGGAGAGGCCGCCGCGCGCTGGTGGTCGAAGGACCTCCGCTTCTTCGTCGCGGCGGGCGGCGGCGCCGAGTACCACTTCTACGACGTGTTCGAGTCCGGCGCGGACATCGGCTTCCTCGCCGAGTACCACTTCGACGGTCGCGCGCCCGACGCGCCGGTCACGTTCTTCGACAACGACGTCGTCGGAGGGGTGCGCGTGGCGATCAACGACACGGGCGACACGCAGATCCTCGCGGGGGTCGTGCGCGACCTGAACAACCAGGCGACCTACGTGCGCGCGCAGGCGTTCCGGCGATTCGGCGAGCGGTGGCGCGCGTCGGTCGAGGCGCGCTTCTTCCTCGGTCAGGAGGGTCAGCTCGAGAGCGGCCTCCTCGACGACGACTACCTCCAGGGCAGCCTCGCCTACTACTTCTGAGGGACGGTCTCGAGGCGCACTTCGAAGCGCGTCCCGTTCGAGCCGGTGTGGGCGAGGTCGAGGCTCGCGCCCATGCGCTGCGCCGAGGCGCGCGCGCTCGCGAGTCCGATGCCGTAGTGGTCGTACTTCGTGGTCGTGCCCGCCTCGAACACGCGCTCGACGACGAAGCTCGGGATCCCGGGGCCGTCGTCGGTGACCGCGACGCGGACCTGGTTGTCGACGCCGTCGACGTCCAAGCGGATCAGGCCGCTCCGCCCGAGGGCGTCGCGCGCGTTCATCACGAGGTTGACGAGCAAGCGCTCGAGGGCCGCGCGGTACGCCATGACCACCGGGAGGTTGGGCGCGATTCGAACGACGAGCTTCACCGGAGCGACCGTGGGCTCGAGCCACGACGCGAGGTCACGCACGAGGTCGCCCGCGTTGAGCGGCGACGGGTCGCGTCCGCTGTCGCGTGACAGCGTGAACAAACGCTCGGCGACGCGGAGTGTGTGGTCCACCGCGCTCTGCATCGCGCCGCTCTCGCTCTCGTCGACCATCGCGGCGAGGGCGCACAGCGAGTTGTTGAGGTCGTGTGCGATCGCCGCCGCGACGTCGGCGCGGATGACCCGCACGCTGCGCTCGACGCGCGACACCACGACGTGCCCGAGGAGGCGCTCGGCCTCGACCACCGGGACGTAGCCCTCCGCGTGTTCGCTGGTGAGCACGTCCGCGACGGTCGCGTTCGCTCCGAGCGGCGTGAGGTCGACGAGCGGGAGATCGACGAGGCGACGGCGCAGCGGGAAGCCCACCGCGTGCCGAGGGAGGACCGCCGACCAGCGATCTTCGCTCGTCACCCACGCGGGCTTGCCGAGGGCGAGTGAGGGGAGGGCGTCGCCGATCGTCGCGTGGTCGTCGAGTTCGAGCGCGGGCTCGACGAAGTCTGCGAGGACGGTCAAAGCTCGAACTCCTCGGAGATCGAGACGCTGACGTCGAGGGTCACGTGGAGCATCTCCGTCTCGTCGATCATGTCCTCGGCTTGCTGCACGAGCACTTCGACGAGGCGCTCTTTGGGGATGCGTCGGAGGTGGGCCGTGTGGACCAGGATCGTCTGGATGCGGGGGTGCTCGACGTCCACCCGCTCGAACTCGTGCGGCACCATCTCTTCGAGCGACTTCGCCATCGCGGTCGGGCCGATCGCGGCGCGACGCCCGATGATCAGCGCGCTGTCGATCGGTGGGAGACGAAAGCGCTGCAGCTCGACCTTCAACGAGACGCGGCGACGACCGACGGTTGTGGTTTCCGACGAAACGCTCATAGGTGGCCGCGGAGCGTAGCACGGCCACCGCGAAGTGAGAGGGCGGGTCGATGCCCGTCGACGCTGGACGTGCAAAGGTGTCCACTGGGTTCGCGACGCGCGTGACGATCCTCGACGAGAAGAAGTGCCGGCGCGGGAGGGGACTCTCCGTTGCCGAGGGCATGCTGCACGCGGTGATGGTCGGCGTGAGCGAGTCGTACCTCGGTGC
>JAUHYN010000873.1 GCA_030426505.1 bacterium
CGCGACCACCGGCGCGGGACCGGCGAGCGACGGTGACGCGAGGGGTGCGGGCGCGGGCGCAGGTGCGGCCGTCGGGGGCAGCGAGCGCCCGGACGCGCCGGCGACGCGCGCCTTGGTGACGAGCGACGCGATCTGTCGCGCGGCGTCGTTCGTCTCGCCCTGTCGCTGGAGTGAGCTGAATGCACTCACGGCGACCGTCGACAACACGCCGATGATCGCGATGGCGACAATCATTTCGATGAGCGTGAAACCGCGCTGCGCTGCCTTCCCCATGCGGATTTCAACTTACGCACTCCCGCTCGCGTTGTCACGGTACGACATGGTCACTGGAGTCGCTGTGCGGTCATCTGCTGCTGGAGCACACCGTCGAAGCCACCCATCGATCCGTCCGGTCCGAACAGCAGCGACTTCTTGTCGAACAGTGTGTAGCTGTCCATAAAGTGGTTGCTGCCGGTGACCTCGTAGTCCCAGATCAGGAGGTGGTTGCCGTCGTAGTAGCCGTGGATCTTGGCGTGTAGACCGACCTCCGGCCACTCGAGGCTCCCGGTCACCGTGTGGGCGCCGACCTCGCGCAGATCCAGCACGAACGTGTGGTGCTCAGCCCGCTGCGCGTAGCCGGAGACGCCGCGCCAGCGCCCCGCGGAGAGGACGTAGTTCGGGTCGTAGGCGATCGGGAAGTCGTCCGGGAAGGCGCCCGACGCCCGGCGTTGCTCCATGCTCTTCAACGTCAGCGCGATCGCGTGGTCGTTGGTCTTGAACGCTTCGAAGTGGTCGAGCGCGTAGTTCTCCGCCGAGCCCCAGTTGCTCGCTTCGACCAGCGCGGAGAGCTTCGTGGCGTCGGCGCGTTCGCTCCCGAGCTGAGACACGCCGTAGGCGACGCCGCCCGCGAGGAGGAGCGCGCCGAGCACGAGCGGCCACTTCGACGGCGCCTCGGGCGGCGTCACGACGTACGTCCCTGTGCGCCCCCACGCGGTCGCCGACTGCATGTGGCGGGGCGCCTCCGCCGGGTCACTCGAATTCCCGGAGATCACGGAACCTGCCGGCGGCGTCGTCTGGCGCGCGGCGGCCGGCGGCATCACGGGGCGCGTGTCGGTGAGGCCGGCGGAGTTGTGGACGGTGCGATCCGGCGAGCCGAGGACGTCGTCGATCGCCTGCTTCATCTCCCGCGCGGACTGGAAGCGTTGGTTCGGATCCTTCTTCATCGCGCGATCGACGATCTGCACGAGGCGGAGATCGACGGTCGCGTTGACCTGTGTGATCGGCGTGGGCTCGGAACTCATCACCTGACTCAACAGACCCATCAAGGTCTCCGAGGTGAACGGCTTCGAACCGGTGAGCATCCGGTAGAGGATGACGCCGCACGAGAAGAGATCGGTGCGCGCGTCGACGCGCTTCCCGGCGGCTTGCTCGGGCGACATGTACGAAGGCGTGCCGACGACGGCGCCGGCCTTCGTCATCGTCATCATTCCCGTCGGATCCTCGGAGCTCAGCGGGTCCTGCAGCTTCGCGATACCGAAGTCGCAGACCTTCACGACCTCCGTCCCCTCCGAGAGGTTCTTGAGGAGCATGATGTTCGCGGGCTTGAGGTCGCGGTGGACGATGCTGTTCTGATGCGCGGCGGTCAGCGCCGACAACACCTGCGACATGATCGCGCACGCGCGCGTCTCGGCCATGCGCCCGATCCGCTTGAGCACGACCTCGAGATCCTGCCCCTTGAGGAGCTCCATCACGATGTAGAGGAGGCGCCCGTCGTTCTCTTCGCCGTAGTCGATGATCTGGACGCTGTTGGGGTGACTCAGTCGGCTCGCCGCGCGCGCTTCGCTCTTGAAGCGGCCGATCAGAGTGGGGTCGGTGCGGTCGTCGACCTGCACGACCTTGATCGCGACGATGCGATCGAGGCTCGCGTGGCGCGCGGCGTAGACCTCGCCCATCGCGCCCTTGCCGAGCAGCTTCTGGACCTCGTACTTGCCGCCGATGGTGTGACCGATCAGGCCGGTCCGACCAGATGAGCGCCGCGCGGTCACGTGCTTCGACCTTACCTCAAACCGATGGGTCTCAACGACCGAGCGCGTACCCGATCGCGATGCCGACGAGCAGGATGATCGCGAGGACGACGCCGGCCGTTCGCAATCCGAGGCGCGGCCCCTCGCGACGCCCGCGGCGCTGGACGGGGCCGTCCGGCCCGTCGCTCGACATCGTGAGCGCGTAGCCATGCACCGAGAGGAACTTGCGCACCTCGTCGAGCAGTCGCTCGTATTCGGACTCGACCATCTCGAACTCGCGACCGTAGCGGACGACGTACGCCTGCTGCATGACCTCGTAGGTCTTGAGTTTGGCCTGGAGCTTCGCGGCGTCGAGGTGCCCGAATGTGAACGTGCCGACGTTCGGCGAGCCTTCACGGTGGATGACGAGCGCTTGCCGTGCCTTCGCGCCGCCTTCAGTGGTCATGCCGTCGGGCGTGTTCAGGCGAACACGCCACCGCGGCGCGATACCGAAATGGACGGTCCGGAAGCGGTGTCGGAACAGCGCGCCCATCTCCATGCCTTGCAGGGCGTGGCGCGTGCGATCCACGCCGTCGTGGGTCTGGGCCGCGGCGGGGTTCGACGTCTCACCGAGCGACTCGGGGTCCGTAGTCTCGGAGCGCGATCGCGCGGGCGGCGCGTCCGTCGCGTAGACGGTCGCGTCGAACGATTCGGACGGCTGCGGCGTCTCTTGGCTCGCTTCGAGGTCCGTGGCGAAGATCGTCGCGTCTTCGTCGAGGTCGTGGCGACTCACGCGCGCCCGCATGATGCCACAGCGCGCGCGCGCGTAGACGCATCGAGATCGGCTGTAAAGAAAACGGCCGGAAAAGGGGTCTACGGGTCAAAAACTGGCGAGGAGGCGATCGCGGCCCTTAGCTAACGAGCGCATGGTGGCTAGCGCACGGACGTACCCCGACGCCTCCGGGACCCCCTTCTTGAAGTGGGTCGGAGGCAAACGACAGCTCCTCGAAGACATCCTCCCCCGCATCCCGGATCGCATCCGGACCTACTACGAACCGTTCATCGGCGGCGGCGCCGTGTTCTTCGCGTTGGCGAGCCAGGACCGGTTCGATCGCGCCGTCATCGCGGACAAAAACGCGGCGCTGGTCGAGACGTACCGCGTCGTGCGCGACGACGTGGAGGGGCTGATCGGTGTCCTCTCGGATCACGTCGAGTACGCGACGGACTCCGACTACTTCTACGCGCTGCGCGGCGCGGACACGGACGCGATGTCCGAGGTCGAGCGCGCGGCGCGGCTGATCTTCCTGAACAAGACGTGCTTCAACGGGCTGTACCGCGTGAATCGATCGGGGCGCTTCAACGTGCCGTTCGGTCGCTACAAGAACCCGCGCGTGTTGAACCCGACGTTGCTGCGGACGTGCTCGGCGCTGTTGCGCGGCGTGGAGATCCTCGAGAGCGACTTCGAGGACATCGCGCGACGCGCCGGCCGCGGCGACGCGATCTACTTCGATCCGCCGTACGTCCCGGTGTCGTCGACGTCGTCATTCACCGCGTACGCGAAGCACCCGTTCGGGCCCGACGCACACGAGCGGCTCGCGTCGGCGTACGCGTCATGCGTTCGGCGCGGCGCGGTGGCGTTGCTGTCGAACTCGGACTGCGACGCGACGCGCGAGCTCTACACGGACTTCGAAGTCGAGACGGTGCGCGCGACGCGCGCGGTGAACTCCGTCGCGAGCAAGCGCGGCGCGATCGACGAAGTGCTCGTGGTCGGCGTGAAGCCGCACGCGCGTCGGCCGATGGCGGTCGTGCCGAACGACTCGGCGCTCCCGGCCGCGGTCGCGCGCAAGCGCGGCAAGAAGACCGGCTGATCGCGGGGCCGCTAGAGCCCGCAGCAAATAGCTTCCAGTCCGCAGCAAGATCTCCCGAGCGCATCAGGCGCTGAAGCGTCGCACCGAGGAGCTGCCGGCTGCCCCGCTGGTCGCTGAGAGCTAGTACCGACGTCAGACGCGCTACGCGCGCCTTCCTGGCACAGCCTCGGACAGAACACCCTCACGGGTGGTCTGCCTCGGCTAGTACCGACGTCAGACGCGCCGCGCGCGCCTTCCTGGCACAGCCTCGGACAGAACACCCTCACGG
>JAUHYN010000874.1 GCA_030426505.1 bacterium
GAAGAGCGCGCGCAGCGTCGCATCGAGTGCGGCGCGCGCGTCGGGGATCCGCGGTGGGGCCTCGGGGGCGCGGAACGCCCGCGTCACCGCCGACGCGATCGATCCCGCGACGCCGCCGAGGGCGTCGTAGTCCGCGTCCGTCACGGAGCCCCGGCCACCGAACTCCGAGACGAGCCGCTCCAGCGTGAACGACAGGAGCGGGAGCGCGTCGGCGCCCTCCGTCTCGCGCGCGAGGCGGTCGCGCAGGTTGACGTCGAGATCGACCTCGAAGCCGTGCGCATGCGCGAGCGCGAGGGGGCGCGCGATGATCTCGTCGTAGCGGCGCGCGGGGAGGGGCTCGAGCTCGAACAGCTCGCGCGACAAAACGCCGGCCCGCGGGTGCGCCTGGAACGTCCCGAATGCATCGGAGCGGAGCGCGATCACCACCGACACGACGTCACCGTTCGCGGTCAGGAGATGCGTGAGCGCGTCCCAGAACCGCGCG
This sequence comes from bacterium, assembly GCA_030426505.1. GTDB lineage: Bacteria > Myxococcota > Kuafuiibacteriia > Kuafuiibacteriales > Kuafuiibacteriaceae > JAUHYN01. The sequence continues at coordinate 485 of JAUHYN010000874.1, forward strand.
ATCTCGACCGCGTCTTCGTCGCTGGTGAGGAGCTCCTCGCCCTGATCGATCGCGAGTACGACGCGTGGCGTTGCGTCGTTGGTGGCCGCGTGGCGGAGCTCACGAAGGAGCTCTCCGACACCCTCGGGTGACTCGGAGCGCCGCCGCACGTCGTGGCGCCGCTGCGGCACGCCGACCTCCGCGAACGCGGACGTCAGCGCGGCGATCAGACCATCGGGACCGTCCCAGGGATCGGAGCCAGGCCGGATCGGAGGGAGCGCGAGGTAACGCGCGCGGTCCAGCCTCAGGCGAGCGAGGAGTCCGGCGCGTACGAACGAGGACTTCCCGGCGCCGGACGCCCCGAGCACGAGGAGCAGCGAAGGGACGTCTTCGTGGGTCGACCTCCGGACTGCGTCGAGGCCACGCACGACCTCCGCCTCGCGTCCGAAGAATAGCGCCGCGTCGCCCACGTCGAATGCACGGAGGCCTCGGTACGGGTTGCCGTCCGGCGGCGGGGTCCACGGGAAGGTCCGCGACACCGACGCCAGGCGCGCGAGGTCTCGGGCGAGTCGCTCGAGCCCGACGCGCCCGAGATCGACCGACGTTCGCGGAATGACCGGTTCGGCCTCGACCTCGAAGCGTTCCCTTTCGAGTCCGGCCGTCACGTCGCAGATCTGCCACTCGGCGCGCAGCTCGACGGGGAGCGCGTCGAGCGGCACCGGCCCGACCACGATCGGCACGATGGCCTTGCCGAGCTCTCGACCCAGCACGAACTCCGCGAAGCACCACCGCGACGCCAGCCACGCCTCGGAGACGAGGATCAGGACGGCCTCGCAGCGATCGGTCGCGGCCAACAACTCCCGTTGCCAGCGCTGCCCGGCGGAGAGGCCACGCTCGGGGCTGACGTCGAGGAACCAGTCCCCGAAGCCTTCGCGGTCCAGCCACTGCGCGAGGGCGAGCGCCGCTGCACCGTCCTCCGTTGCATGGCTGATGAACAGAGCGCTCCCCACCTCCCGCAGTTTGCCGCTCTTGTGTCTGCCGAGGAAGGCCCCGGAGGTCTCGTGTGCGACGACCGCCGCACTGCGCGCGAAAAAATGACACCGACTTGTCCGAAAAACGGCGCTCGGATCGAACACCCACCCGCGTGAATTCTGGATCGTCTCTCGACGAGACTTCGATGAATTCCGAGTGGGCTTTGACAGTGGTGCTGGTCGACGTTAGGACCGGCGCACTCTCGATTCGAGAGTAGGGGGGCGGGCGTTTGGCGAATCACGCGGCGATTCGTTCGGTGGGGAATTCTATTGTCGGCTTCTTGGAGAGCCGATATCCGCCTGAGATCCGCATCGACTACGAGGCCTCGTTCAAGCTCCTCTCCAGCGGAGAATTGGCTTCGGATCCCGAGCTCACGACCGCGCTCTCGCTCTACTTGTACCGAATATCGGTCAGCGAACACCTGAGAAACGTCAGACCGCGGGGTGAGCGATCTTCACCTCTCGCGCTCGACCTGCACTATCTCCTCACCGCCTGGGCCTCCTCGGCGGACGCCGAGCAGACGCTCATGGCGTGGGCGATGCGCACGCTCCACGACTTTCCGATCTTGGACTCATCGACGCTCCCGACCGACGGAGGTTGGGCGAACGACGAGGTCCTGCACATCGCCCCCGAAGAGCTGAGTCACGAAGACATGATGCGGGTCTGGGACGCCGTCGCCCCGACTTACCGGCTCAGCTACTCGTACGTGGTGCGCGTGGTTCTCGTGGACTCCGAGCGCCCCGACGACTCCGAGCGCGTCCGCGCGACTCGGCTCGAGCCCTATGAGCTCGATCCGAATCGAAGGGAGCCAGGGCCCACGTGATACGCGAGCAAGTCGACCGCCGGTACGTCGCCGGCATTCGATTCGTCGACGCCGCCTCAGGGGCGGCGGTGACGCGAGGCCTCCGCCTCGAGAGCCCCGAGATCGCGTTCTTCGCGAACCGCTCAGGGATTCAGGTCGCGCAGCGCGTCGCGGGTTGGCGTGGCTACGAGGACGCCTTCGAGAAGCCGGATCCGAGCACGTTCGCGGCGGCGGACCACGTCGTGACGGTCGTCGATCCCGAAGGGACTTATCTCCCGCGCACGTTCGTTCTCTCGCTCCCGGCCGCTGCCGACACGCTCGCCGAGGTGAGTTTGTTCCGCAGCGTCGACGCTGCGGTCGAGCGAAACTGGTGTGTATTGAGGGGGCGCTTGGAAGACGCCGCTGACGGCAAACCGCTCGCGGGCGCGCTCCTGAGAGTGCGCAACGACGCCGACGGGACCGTCCGAGCTCGCGCGATCTCGTTCATTCGACCGGTTGAACCCGGTGCGCCCAAGCGTGAGTTCGAAGACCGGATCGTCGGCGAATTCATGATCCCGATCGCCGGTGTGCCGGTGGTGACCTGGAATGCGGGCCTGGGCCCCGCACTCGCGCAGGGGATTTCGGCGACCCTGGAAGTCATACCGTTCAAGCCTACTCAGAAAAATCCCATCCCGGATCCCGACGAGCTCGACAAAACTCAGCCGGGAACCATTCCAACCGAGAACAAACACGCTGTAACTCTCCGATCTGGGGGAGTGATCCCATTGAATACGCTGAAAACGAAGACGAGCTGAGCGGGAAATTGGCCCGCTCGAGAGGTGATGCATGGAGTACTTGGCACCAGCCGTATACGTCGAAGAGACGAGTTTCCGCTCGAAACCCATCGAGGGCGTGGGCACGAGCACGACCGCCTACGTGGGCCCCACCCGTACCGGGCCGGTCGCCAAGGACGACACCGACACGAGCGCGAACGAACTCGAACTCCGGGCGCACTTCGTGACGAACTTCGGTGAGTTCGAGCGCATCTTCGGTGGCACGGGCGACCTCGACCACGGTGGGTCGGTCCACTGCTTCGTGGCTCACGCCGTCTCGGCGTACTTCGCGAACGGCGGCTCCCGTCTGTACGTCGCGCGGACGTTCAGCCCGCGCCTCGACGCCGGCGGAAACGCCCGCGACGGACTCGCGAAGAGCGGCGCGCTGGGTTCGGGAGGGCCTCGCGTCGAGCTGCTCGCGCGTTTCCCGGGCCGCGCCGGTGATGGCCGCGTCACCTTCATCGAGAAGGCCGCGCCCGCGACCTGGCGCAACATGAAGAAGGCGCCCGACGGCACGCTCGTGCGCGAGGACGGCGCGCAGCCGCCCGCCGAGCCCGCGAAGCTCGTCGGCGGACCGGGGCCCTTCAAGCTCCCCAACGGCTCCGAGCTCCGGCTCTCCGTGGGCGGGGCCGACCACACGATCGCGTTCAGCGGCGCCGCCGCCAGCCTCACCGGCGCTGCGGCCCTCGCGGGCGTCACGTTCGACGCGAGCAATGACACGGTCACCGTCACCGTCGACGGCGTCCCGAACGTCGTCACGTTCACGCACGGCGCGGCGACGGTCGCGGAGATCCTCTCGCAGCTCAACGCGCAGGTGAAGCAGGCCTCCGCGACGCTCGACGGCAGCAATCAACTCGTCCTCGCGACGGATCGCATCGGCGCCGCGGCGTCGATCGGCGTGGCTGGCGCCGACGCGTTGAACCTCGCGGACGCTCAAGCGCTCGGCACCGGCATCGATCTCGACGCCGTCGACGCCGCCACGATCGACGCGCTGCTCCGCGCCGGGA
>JAUHYN010000875.1 GCA_030426505.1 bacterium
GGCGCCGGCTTCTTCTCAACCGCCTTCTTCGCCTCGAGCTGCTGCATCACCACGGAGATCGTGGCGCGCGCGCGTCGCGTCGACTCGTGCTTGGCCTGCGGGTCGAGCTCACACGCGCGGAGGAGATCCTTCGCGCCGTCGACCATGTCGCCGAGGAGCATCCGGACCTCACCGCGGTTCGCGAACGCGTGCGGCGAACTCGCATCGAGGTCGATCGCGCGCGAGTACGACTTGAGCGAGTCCTCGAGGCGCTCCTGCCGCTGACCGATCGAGCCGAGGACCAGGTGGAAGTACGCGTCCTTCGGATCGAGCGTGACCAGCCCTTCGAACACCTTCCGCGCCGCGTCGAGCTTGCCGCCCTGGAGGTTCCGGTGACCGAGCGCGGCCATCTCGTACTGCTCCTGCTTCGAGATCCCCTCGAGCTCTCCGAGCGTGATCACGCCCGTGATGAACTGGGTGAGGCGCTTCGGATCCCACGCGACGCGCTTCTTCTCGGCGGGTGCTGCGGCGGCGGGCTTCGTGCGAGCGGGCGGGGTGGTCGGTTTCTTCTGCGGGAGATCGGCGATCTTCTGTCCGGGCCCTGGTCCGGGGCGGCGCCCCGTGGGCCGAGGGCCCGGGCCCGGTCGCTGCGTGGTCGGCGGCGCGCGCTTCACCGCGGTGGGCGGCTGGCCCGGCGTGCGTTGAGGCGCGGGCTTCGGCACGGCGGCCGCGTTGACCTGCGTGTCCTCTTGGTCGACGTCCGCCTTCTTCACGCGGACGCGCGTCTCCGTCCGGGCGGCGATTCGCCCGGAGAGCAGCGCCCCCGAGAGGTCCTTCTCGAGCGAGCGCCGCTTCTCGATGCGTGCCTTCGCTTCGTCCTTCTTGCGGCCGTCGTCCGCCATTCAGGGCGAGTCTAGATCAGTCGCGGTCGCCCGACGAGAGTTGGGCCACCAAGAGCTGCTCGTAGTAGCCGCTGGTGTCCCATTCGACGGCGTCGATGGCGCTCTCGCCGTACATGGACTGGTACGCCTCGGACATGGCGCGGAGCTGGGCGGGGGAGCGCGACGTCAACAGATCCTGCAGATCGCCGTCGTTCGTGCCCATTCCGGCCACCGCCGCGTGGAGCGCGGCCGCGTCGCGGGTCGCCTGGAGCTCGGTCACCGGCGCGTCGCTCACGCGGTTGGTGAGGAGCTTCCGGAGGGTGCTCTCGAAGTTGAAGCTCGTGTCCCACTCGATGTCGTCGACGATGTCGCTGCCGTACATCTCGCGGTAGACCGAGCGGACCTCGGCGCGCTCCTCGTTGGAGAGGCCGGTGAGGTTGCGGATCAGCGCGGCCTCGTCGGTCCCGGCGCCGCTGACGGCCTCGTGGACACCCATCGCGACCTGCGTCGCGCGGGTGCGCACCCGATCCTCCTCGGTCTGCGGCTCGATCTCGTACTCGACTTCGGCGGCGCGATCGAGCTGGTGGACCAGCGAGTCGCGGAAGCCCGAGCCGAGCTCGTCGAGCGTCGTGTCCCAGAGGTCGCCGTCGAGCGCGTCGCGGAGCGACTCGCCGTAGGTCTCTTCGTAGATCTCACCGATGCGGCGCACTTCGGCCGGCGAGCGGTTCGTGAGGATGTCGCGGAGCTTGTCCTCGTCCGTGCCCCACGACGACGGGTCGAACAGATCCGAGTCGATCGCCTCGTGGAGGGCCGCCGCGTCGCGCGTGGCCTGCACGTCGTCGACCCGGTTGTCCTCGCGGCGCGTGCTGTTGAGCAGCGACTCGAGCGAGCCCCTGAACTGCGGCGACATCCCGGTGTCGCCCGCGATCGCGTCCTCGATGCTCTCCCCGAACAGCTCCTGGTAGACCTCCTTCAGGCGCGCGCGCTCGGCGCCGGTCGCGCCCGAGAGCTCGCGGATGAGGGCGTCCTCGTCCGTGCCGAGGCCGGCGATCGCGTCGTGGATGCGCGCGGCGGTGCGGGTCGCGTTGAGTTCGACCTCACCCTCCGTCTGCTCGACGCGACCGGTGTCGCGGCGGTCGACGCCCTGGGTCTGCACGCGGCGCTGGAGCAGGCGCGCGAGGGAGTCATCCGCGCCGCGGCGCGCGGGGCCCTGGTAGCCGCCGTTGGCGAGGTCGAAGGCTTCGAGGCGGTTGCGGTTGCCGCCGTTGCGCTGCTGCTCGCCGACGCCGTTGAGGATCTGAGCGACGAGCATCGCCGCGTCGTAGCCCTGCTGCTGCTGCTGGACCGGCGCCTGCGGGATGTAGCCGCGCAGGTTCGACGTCGCGCTCGCGTAGTCGGACTGCATCCCCTGCGACTGTGCGTGCATCTGCATGAGGTACGCGAGGGCCTGCATGCCCTGGTCCCACGACTGCGTCTGCGGCATCCCGCCGAACATCTGCTCGAGGTAGCGCTGGATCTCGCGCATCTGCGCGTCGCCGCCCGACGGCGCCTCGCGCGCGTCGACGCTCTGCTGCAGGGCGTTGGCGTACTGGTCGTAGGTGCCGCTGTTGCCGAGGAGGTAGTCCGCGACGAGGTCGCCGTAGGCGTCCGTGCCGCCGCTGGACTGAACGCCGCCGGAGATCATCGAGCGGAGGTCTTCGATCTCGGCGCGGAGCGCGCGCTCGTAGTCCTGCGTCCCGAACTCGGGGCGGAGCGACTCGTCGACGACGAAGTTGGCGAAGGGATCCACGCCGTCCTCGGTCATCACGCCGAGGTGCTGGCCGAGGTGCTCGACGTTCCAGGCCACGTCGCCTTCGCCGGCCATGTCGTTGTAGCCGCCCATGCGGAACGTGGCGCCCTCGAAGTTCTGCTCCACGGCGTCCATGCGGTAGGCGTAGCCGCCGTCGCGCACGCGGCCGACGCGCGGGTCGTCGCCGAGGTTACCGACGTCGACGCGGCTGTCGCCGTGGACGAGCGTGAAGTTCTTGAGGCGGCCGTCCTCTTCGAAGTCGAGCGTGAACATCGCGCCGTTCGGCAGGATGTAGTTGCCGTCGACCGCCTCCCACTCGGTGCCGTCGCCCTCGATCACGAGGTTGCCGTTGAAGACGGTCTCGGCCTCGCCACCCTCGCGGCCGGGCCAGTCGATGCGGACCTCGTTCTCGCCGAACGAGAACGTGTAGCCGTCGGTCGTGGTGATGGTCTGATCGCGCGGCGACGCGACGAGCCCGCGCTGGTCGCGGTCGGACGTCGGGACGCTCGCGGCGCCCGGCGCGTTGTCGAACGTGATCGTGGCGCGGTTGCCGTCGATCCCGTCGCCGTCGAGCATGACGATCGCGACGTTCCCCGCCTCGATGGCCCCCTCGCCGAGCAGCTCGCGCAATGCGGCCGCTTGCGCGGGATCGGAGATGATCTGGGCCTGGAGGGATTGCCGGGTGAGTGCGTTCGTCATGGTGTGCCGCTTTCCTGGGTCCGGGTCCAAAAGGCCCGTAACGGGAGGATTATCGCGCCGAGACGAAGTTGGTTGCGCGAAAAAACAAATGATTTCAGGCGTGTATGGTGATGTGGTAATGGGTGCGTAAGCGTTCCCCACCGACCGAGCGGCGGGCAACCCTCCAGAAACTGTGGGTTCAGCGCCCCTCGGGCCTTATCCCTCCGACCGCTGCCCGGTTTTCAAGGTGGGGGTTGGCCCGGATGATTCGACACGATGCGGCGTGCCTTCATCGCGGGGACCGGGGCCTACCTCCCCGAGCGCGTCATGACGAACGCTGAAGTGTGCGCCAACGCACCCGGCTGTAGCGCGGAGTGGATCGTCGAGAAGCTCGGCATCCACGAGCGTCGAATCGCCGCGCCGGACGAACAGACCAGCGACATGGCGGTCGAGGCCGCGAAGAAGGCCATCGAGATGTCCGGGATCGATCCCGCGGACCTCGACGGCATCATCTGCTCGGTCGGGACCGGCGACGTCCCGGTGCCCGCGACCGGTTGTTACATTCAAGAGAAGCTCGGCATCGCGCACACGAAGGGCTTCGCGTTCGACATCAAGATGGCGTGCGCCGGCGCGGTGGGCGGGACGATGCTCGCGCGCGGCCTCATCGAGTCGGGGATCAGCAAACACGTCCTCGTCGTCGGCACGCAGATCATCAGCCGCACGACGCTCGACTGGACCGACCGCAGCATCGCGCCGATCTTCGGCGACGGCGCGGGCGCGGTCGTCA
>JAUHYN010000876.1 GCA_030426505.1 bacterium
GCTGCCGCTCCCCTCGCTGGAAGAAGAAGCGGCGGATCGGCTCGAGCGCGAGCTCGTCGCGGCGACACGCGCGCCGGCGCCGGAACTCGGACGTCGATCGCACCGCCCGAATCCCGTCCTGATCGCGGCCGCCGCGGCCGGGGTGCTCGCGTTCGGAGTGTTCGCAGTGTTCTTCTCATCGCGGACGGAGGCGCCTCCGTCCGTGGTGGTCTCGCCGATCGCGGAGGCCGATTATGAGCGCGCCGTTCGTTACGACGGCGAGCGTGCCGTCCGCGAGGTCGTCCGTGTCCGTCACGGGCGCTTGCGGTTGGACGCGACGGGCGAGCTCCCGCTCGAGGTCGTCACCGCGGACGCGCGGCTGGAGGGCTCGGCGTTCGAAGTCGTCGTGGTCGACGATCGCCTCGTCGACGTCGTCGTGCGCGCCGGGACCGTGGCGGTGCGTCGGTCGGGGGCTGCGGTTCGGATCCTCGGCGTGGGGGAAGCGTGGTCGGCGGCGGAGGCCGTCGCGCCCGAGGTCGCTTCCGCCGCGACGCACGTCGCGGAGGTGGAGGCCCCGCCCCCGGCTCCGCCCCGTGAGCGGCCGGTCGCACCGGTCGCTCCGATCGCTCCGGCGCCTGCGCCGTCGTCGACCCCGCGCGACGTCGCGCCCGAAGAGGTCGGGGGCCCGCGCGGCATCGGGTTCGACGTTACGCCCAGGGAGGAGCCGTCCGCTCCGTCAGCGGCAGAGCTCGCTTTCGAGCGCGGGTGGACGGCGTTGCGCGCGGAGCGCTTCACGGACGCGGCGCTCGCGTTCGCCGAGGTCGCGCACGACGCGCCGAACTCACCCTTCGCCGAAGACGCTGCGTACTGGAGGGCGGTCGCGTTGGTGCGCGCCGAGCACGAAGACGCCCGTGAGGCGCTCCTCGTTTTCGTCGCGCGCTACCCGAAGGGACCGCGCGCTCCGGAGGTCTGGGTCCTCATCGGGTGGCGGGAGCTCGCGGCGTCGAACTTCGCGGCCGCCCGCGAAGCGTTCGCCGTCGGGTACGCGGAGGGCGGCCCGGTCGTTCGTGCGGAGGCGGAGCGCGGCCTCGAAGCGCTCGGGCGTGAGTAGCCTCCTCAGCGCGCACCGCCCTCGAGCTCGGCCCACTCGTCGACGGTGTACCGCGGCGTGATGTGCTGCGGGCAGTTCACGTCCCACGCTTCGACCTCGAACACGATCGCTCGCTCCGGGCGCGCGCCGTACTCCGGATCGGCCACGCGGGCGAGGAGCTCGGCGTCGCCCTCGACGACGCGGGCGCGCCCCCACACCTTGATGCGGCGGCGGTTCGGATAGTCCATGAGGAAGAGGAACGCGCGGTCGTTCTCCTCGAGGTTGCCCACGGAGATGTACTGTCGGTTCCCGCTGTAGTCCGCGAACGCGAGGCGGTGCGCGTCGAGCACATTCAAGAAGCCGCGCGGGCCCCCGCGGTGTTGGATGTACGGCTGGCCGTCGGCGGTCGCCGTCCCCAAGTAGAACGCGTCGCGGTCGGCGACGAAGGCGGCCAGCCGCGCGTCGATCGCGTGGCCGAAGTCGTGCCGCTGCATCGCGGCCTCGTAGGTCTCGCGGGAGCCGCGCTTCGCCTGGGCGGCTTTGACGGCGGGGGTGAAGGCGATGTCGCTCTTCCGGGTCGGGGTCTCGGTCTTCATGGTTCGTTCTCCTCGACGCCCACAATGGTGACGCTCCGCTGCGGAGACAATTGGTGAACGCATAGACACAATGGACACGAATCGTGGACAGTGAGGCCCGATGGATCGGCTGACGACGATGGAGGCGTTCGTGCGGGTCGCCGACGCCGGGAGCTTCTCCGGCGCGGCGCGGCAGTGGGCCGTCTCGAAGGCGGTCGTGAGCAAGTACGTCGCGGCGCTCGAAGCGCGGCTCGGGGTCGCGCTCCTGATGCGGACCACGCGCTCCGTGGCGCTGACCGACGCGGGGCGCGACTACTACGACCGCTGCGTCGCGCTCCTCGGTGAGGTGGACGCCCTCGATGCGAGTGTCCGCGCCGAAGCCCTCGACGTGCGGGGGACGCTCCGCTTCACGGCGCCGCCCGGGTTCCTCGCGCGCTATGCGCCGCTCCTCCTCTCCGAGTTCCGCGCGCGCTACCCGCGGATCGATCTCGACATCCACCTCACCCACCGCATGGTGGACCTCGTCGAAGAGGGCTTCGACCTCGCGGTGCGCGTGACGGCTCCGCGCGACTCGGCGCTGATCGTGCGTTGGTTGGCGCCGTCGCCGCTCGTCCTCGTGGGCGCGCCGGGCTACCTCGCGAAGTACGGCGCTCCGAAGTCCGTCCGCGAGCTCGCGCACCACGCGTGCCTCGTCGACACGAACTTCCGCGAACGCGGTCGCTGGCGTTTCGAGGTCGACGGTGAGGTCGTCCACGTCGAGGTCGACGGGCCGTTCCGTGTGAACAGCCCGCTCGTCGTTCGCGACCTCGCGGCGGAGGGGCACGGGCTCGCGCTGATCCCGGAGTTCGTGGTCGACGAAGCGTTGGCTTCGGGTGACCTGGTCGCGGTCGAGGGGTTCGTGCCCGCCTTCGACTGGTCGATCTACGCGGTCTACCCGCGGCGCAAGTACATCCCGGCGCGGGTGAAGGTGTTCGTGGACCACCTCGCGGAGGCGCTGAGCGGTCAGAGCTCGAAGGCGCCGGTGCGGTAGCCGAGGCCGAGGTAGAAGAGCTGCCGGAGGTACGACGCGTCGTTCGTGCTGAACTGTTCGACGTAGAGCGCGTAGCGCAGATCCATCGCGAGGTGATCGGTGAGCGCGTAGCGGAGGCCGAGCGAGAGGTTGTTGCGGTTCTCGTCGTCCTCGGCCTGCTGGAGGGTGTCGGTGATCGCGGTCTGGTTGTTGAACTGGAGGACCGCGAGCACGGTCGCCTGGAGATCGTCGAAGATCGAGAAGGTGACGTCCGCGGTGAGGCGGTGGCGATCGGTGTTCTCGAAGTCCGACGTCGAGCGCTGCGCGCGGAGGCGGTACTGGCCGCCGAACTGGATCGTGCCGACGTAGCGCGCGCCGAGCGAGACGTCGATCTCGGTGTCGCGGCGGAGCTCGGGCGTACACGCGATGTCGCCGCTGGGTGCGAAGAGCTCGTCGCAGAACGACGCGAACTGGCGGTCGCCGACCGTCGTGAGCGTGAGGCCGTTGCGCGAGTAGTTTCGCCAGTGGTGCGTCGCGCCCGCGTAGATCGTGAGGCGTTGCATCGGCGCGTAGGTCACGTCGAGGCCCGCCGACGGGCCGCGGTAGTCGAAGTGATCGTCGAAGAGGTAGCGGTACCCGGTGAACGTCCCGGTCAGGCCGATGGAGAGCGCATCGATCGGGCGCATCCGCACGTAGGCGCTGCCGCTCCCGATGTTGTAGTCGCGCAGCGCGCTGCGGATCCGACTCAGGCGGAAGCTCCCGGAGACGCCGAGCGTCCACACGTCGGACGCGAACCACGCGCCTTGTCCGAAGAACTGGTGCGTGAAGAAGTCCTGGCTCCGCTCGCGCGCGAAGCGCTTCGCCCCGAGTTGGTAGCCGAGCCACGCGACCAATGAGTGCGTCGGCGAGACGCGCCCGGAGATGTCGGCGGTGACGCGCGCGAGGCCGTCGCCTTCTTCTTCGAGGCCGTCGAGGAGCGCGAGCTCGTCCTCGCCTTCGCGGACGGCGCGCTGCGCGTTGGTGTCCCACTCGGCGCCGCTCGTGAAGCGGGCCTGGACCACGCCGGTCGCGGTCGACGTGCCGGTCTGCGCGATGAGCGCGAGAGCGACGATCGAGACCGCGGCCGGCATCCTGACGCGGAGCCTACTTCATGCCGCGGGCGTTCGCCTCGTCGGCTTCGAGCGCGCGCGCGCGCTTGCGGAGGCGCTCCGCCTCGGCGGCGAGGTGGCGGTCGAGCGCCTCGAGCTCCTTCAGCAGCTGCTCGAGCGTCTCCGGGGCGAGGTTCTTGTCGCCGAGCTGGTCCGTCCGCAGCTTGATCAACGCCTGAGCGTCGAGGTCGCGCACGATCGAAGGCGTGGCCGCGCCGCCGCTCGTGGGCGGGGGCGACGCCGCCGGGACCGCCGGGTTGCCGGTGCCGCCCACCTTGAGGCCGTCGGCCTGGGGCGTGACGACGTTGGTG
>JAUHYN010000877.1 GCA_030426505.1 bacterium
GCGTACTTCGCGCCGTGGCACTCCAACACGCTGCTCGACTACTACCCGCACGTCGGCGATCCGGTGGACTGCATCGGCGCGGCCGTCACCGACGGCGCGCGCCTGTCGCGCTACGATCCGAACCTCACCTCGCTCTGGGTCGCGCCGAACGGAGACGTCGCGATCGACGACGCCAATCACCCCGACGCGAGGTTCGTCTGGTCCGGCTTCCGGCTCCTCGAGCGGGGCAGAGTCTCGAGGCCCGTGCCCGGCACCGCGGCCAAGCACCGCCACCCGCGCACCGCCGCCGGGCTGAACCGCGCGCGCGATCGACTCCTCCTCGTCGTCGTCGACGGCCGCCAACCGAGCTACAGCGAAGGCGCCGCCTTCGCGCCGCTCGCCACCTGGATGAAGGCGGCGGGGGCCCACGACGCGGTGCTCTTCGACGGCGGCGGCTCGACCACGATGGTCGTCCGCGGCGAGGGCGGCGCCGAGGTCCTCAACACGCCGGTCCACGGGCGCCACCCGCCCGGCCTGGAGCGCCCCGTGGCGTGCCACCTGGGCGTCCGATTCGCGCCCTGAGACCGCATCGCACCATCACACATAGGTCTTACAACACCGAGGAAACCGACTCCGCCCGCCGACCGATTGCTGCGCAGCAACATCGGGCCGACGCTGTGCGTCATGAAGCGCGGGCTCGGCCTGATCACCCTCCTCGCGGCGCTCTCGACGGGCGCCCCGATCGCGGAGGGCGCCTGGGCGACACGCACCCTCGGCGGCACGACGGTCCACGTCTTCACCCCCGCCACCCCGCGCGGCCCGCTGATGTTCGCGCTCCACGGCTGCACCCAGAGCGCCGCCGCGATCCGCGACGCGGGCTGGGACGACGTCGCCGAACGCCACGGCGCGGTCGTCGCCGTGCCCGACGTCCCGAACGGCGGCGTGCTCGCGGGGTGCTGGGACTACTACGGCCAGAATCACACGCGGACCAATCACCACAACGGCGCGGTGCTCGACATCGTGTCCTCGCTGATCGCGGACGGCGCGCTCGCGATCGATCCGGACCGCGTCTACATCGCGGGCCTGTCGTCGGGCGCCGGGCAAGCGTTCGTACTCGGCTGCCTCGCGCCGGACGTCTTCGCGGGCGTGGGAATCAACGCGGGCCCGGCCGTGGGGACGGAGGCCTCGGAGGCGTCGTTCGTGCGCACCAACGCCGCCGCGACCGCCGCGGTGTGCCGGCGCTTCGCGGGCGCGAACGCCGACGCGTTCGACACGCAGCTCGCCTCGATCATCTACGGCGACGGCGACTTCATCGTGAGTCGTAACTACGGCCCGCTCAACGCCGACGCGCTGTCGATGCTCTACGACGCCCCGACGACCGCCGACATCGACGTCTCCGCGCTCCCCGGCTACGAGCCGAGCGGCACCGGCCGCACCTGGTCCGACGCGACGGGCCCGCGCATCTCGATGATCGAGGTCGACGGCATGGGCCACGCGTTCCCCGCGGGCACCGGCGCCGGGCCGGAGCTGTCGTTCGTGGCGAGCGAGGGCCCGTCGTGGCCGACGTACCTCTTCGACTTCTTCGCCGCCAACGACCGCCGCTCGGGCGCGACGCCTCCGCCGCGCGACGGCGGATCGACCACACCCGATCCCGACGGCGGATCGACGAACCCGGAGGTCGACGGCGGCACCAACCCCGGCGCGGACGGCGGATCGACGATGCCGGGCGCGGACGCCGGCGCCAGCTCGGGGGGCTCCACGGACGCCTCCGGTTGCACCTGCATGCGTCGCCCGTCGAATGCAAGCTGGCTTGCGCTCGCGTTCGCGCTCTTGATCGTCGTCCGGCGCCGCGCAGTGTAGAAGAAAGACCACGTTGTGCCCTGCGCGCTACGGGCGCGTGAAGCACACGATACGTCTGTAACGACGAGCGCGGTCACAACCCGGCCGGCCCCAGCCAATCGCCCCTTCGGTGGCGTAGGTTGAGGCAGAACATGTCAGGCCCCAACCCCGCGCGGACCTCGCGCTTCCTCCTCACCGCACTCTTCGCTTCGTCGTTGTCGGCGTGCGCGATCATGCATCGCAGCGCGATCGGCGAACGCGACGCGCCGAGCTCGAGCAACTCACAGCCGATCGCGGTCGACGTCTCGGACCTCGGCGTCGACACCCAGGGCATCGCCAACACCGGCGCCGGAATCGCGAAGGGCGTCGGCCGCAGCCGCGGCAACAGCACGATGAAGGGCCTCGCGGGCGGCATCGAGTTCCTGGCGTGGGCGACGACGCAGTCCCCGCGCACCGGCAACCCCACGTGGGACGATCTGTGGGCCGACTCGATCTCCGAACAACTCCGAGCGCGCTGCCCCGACGGCGTCATCACCGGCATCCAGACCACGCGGGAGTCCGCGTCCTATCCGTACGTGAGCGGCGAGATCGTTCGTGTGCGCGCCAACTGCGAACGCTGAAAGCCAAGAAGGAACGAGCTCATGTTGAAACGCATCATCACCACTGCCCTCCTCGCCACCTCCGCCGCCTGCACCACGGTCCACAGCGCATACCTGTCGAACCTCAGCGCGCCCGCACGCGAGGCCCAGCCGATCGAAGCCGAGGCCTCGAAGTCCGTCTTCCTCGGCCTCAACTTCTCGAACGACTACGTGTTCGAGGCCCGCGAGCGCCTGTACTCGCAGTGCCCTCAGGGCGCGGTCACCGGCGTCCTCTCCACGTACGAGTCGACGAGCTACGTCATCGTCACGACGCACGAGGTCCGCGTGCGGGGCTTCTGCGTGCCGGAAGCCGAAGAAGCGCCGGGCGGGGTGAAGACCGCGACGATCACGGCGTCGGCGGAGTCGATGCGATGAAGCGTTGGTTCGCCCTGTTGCTGCTTTTGTCCGCGGCGTGTTCGCACGTCCACAGCTTCCACCAGGACAAGATCGACACGACGCGCGGCGCGGCGATCGAGGTCGTGGCGGAGAAGCGCGTCTGGTTCAACCTCAACTTCGACAACGACTTCATCGACGAGGCGTACGCGGATTTCCGCGCGCGTTGTCCGGGCGGCACGATCCACAGCGTGAGCTCGCGCCTCTCGAGCGAGAACGGGTTCCTCTACTGGTACTCTCGCGTGCGTTTCGCCGGAGTGTGCGTGCAGGGCGCGTCGATCGCCGCGAATTCGCCCTGAGAGGCCTTGGGGAACAAGGACTTAACAACACGCGTTCGTCGTGGCATGAATCTCAGTGTGACCGGGCTGAGCCTCCTCATCGTGCTCGCCGTCGGCGCCGCTCCTACGAGCTCGGAAGCCGCTGCGGATACGGAAGTCACCTCGAATGCAGACGCGGAGGTCGCGACCGACAGCGCCGTCGACGAAGAGGCCTGCCAGGCCGTCTTCGGCGACGAGGCGGACCACGTCGAGAACCACCGCATGCGCGTGCAGCGCATCGAGTCGGTCATCCAGATGGGCGACCACGCGGACATCCTGTACTTCGAGGACGCCGACGAGCCGTCGATCATGTCGATCAAGGGCATGACGCTCGTGTCGTCCAGCATCGACGACGGCGTCGCCGAGGTCCGGATCGAATCCGAGGCCGGCCTCCCGTGCGACGACGGCGTGTACTCGGTGGAGACCGACCAATCGATCGGGCGCGACGCCCACGTCGTCGCCGTCCTCGATGACGTCGTGCTCGTCGACTACGACGGGGACCTCAGGTACCTCTCCGTGGACGGCGCCAAGGTCGACTGGAACCTGATCTGGCGCTCCCGCTTCTCGATCGCCCCGCCGCGCGGCAAGAGCACCCCGGCCGCCCGCCGGAACGCGCGCGTCAACCGCGCTCGCCGCGCCAAGCGCCGCTGAAGAGCGCCCCGCTACGCCTCGAAAAGACTGGCCGAATCGGTCGCCGACTCGAGGCGGAAGCCTCCGTCCGCCTCGTCTGTTAGCTTCGACGCGATGTTCTTCACCAAGAAGCTCGAGATGCCCACCGCCGAGACCGCCCTCCCCGGGCGCGGCGAGAAAATGCCCGTCTCGGGCGAGCACCACGCGGGCCTCGCGCCGTTCGTGCCGCCGTGGCCGGACGGCGCGCAGCAGCTGCTCGTCGGCATGGGCTGCTTCTGGGGCGCCGAGCGGAAGTTCTGGCAGGCGAGCGGC
>JAUHYN010000878.1 GCA_030426505.1 bacterium
GATGCGCTCGGGAGATGTTGCTGCGGACTGGAAGCTGTTGGCTGCGAGCTCCCAGCTTTCAGCGCTCAGCGGGCAGCCGGGAGCTCCTCGGCAACGCTTCAGCGCCGGATGCGCTCGGGAGATCTTGCTGCGAGCTGGAAGCTGTTAGCTGCGAGCTTTCAGCGACCAGCGTGCAGCCGGCAGCCGGCAGATCCTCGGTGCGACGCTTCAGCGCCGGATGCGCTCGGGAGATCTTGCTGCGGACTGGAAGCTGTTGGCTGCGAGCTCCTATACGGCCCCATCCTCGAGCAACCGCTTGATGTCATGCACCTTCATCTTGTGCACGAACGTCCGCAGCGGCATCTTCAGTCGCCTCGCGGCGGCCGTCTGGTTGTGGTCCTCGAGGCGGAGCGCGCGGACCAGCACCTTGATCTCGTGGTTCGCCATCTCCGTCTTGAAGTCGAGCAACTCGTCGGGCGCGATCTCATCGATCGCAGCCTGCACCGACGGCGCCTCGATGTACTCCGGGCGCACCGGCTCCGCGACCTCGGGCTCCGCGACCTCGGGCTCCGTGACCGTCGGCTCGAACATCTGCGGAACCAGCGCGCGCAGGTCGAGCTCCACCGTCGTGCCACCTTCGCGGATCTGCTCGGGGAGGTGCTCCGGGCGGATCCAGCCGCACGACGTCACCACCACCGCGCGCTCGATCACGTTCTTCAGCTCGCGCACGTTCCCCGGCCAGTCGTAGCTCATCAACATCGCGACGGCCTCGGGCTCGATGCCCTCGATCGCGACGCCGTTCGCCTCCCCGGCCACCCGCGCGAAGCGCTGCGCGAGCGGGAGGATGTCCTCCATGCGCTGCCGGAGCGACGGGACGCTCAGCGTGATGACGTTCAGGCGGTAGTAGAGGTCCCAGCGGAACGTGCCCTGCCGGCACATCGACTCGAGGTCGCGGTGCGTCGCGGCGACCACGCGGACGTCGATATCGACCTCCTGCGTCGCGCCCACGCGGACGAGGCGCTTCGTCTCGAGCACGCGCAGCAAGCTGGCTTGCGCTTCCAGCGGGAGCTCGCCGATCTCGTCGAGCAACACCGTGCCGCGGTGCGCGGCCTCGAAGACGCCCTTGCTCTGCTGCACGGCGCCCGTGAACGCGCCGCGCTCGTACCCGAACAGCGTGCTCTCCACGAGCTGCGGCGACATCCCGCCGCAGTTGAGGCACACGATCGGTTGGGACGCGCGCGGCCCGCGCTCGTGGATGCGGCGCGCGATGACTTCCTTGCCGGTGCCGGTCTCGCCGAGCACCAACACGGGCACGACGGCCTGCGCCACCTTGTCGACGGTCGCGAACACGTCCTGCATCGCGGGGCTCGCGGCGATCGGCTTGTCGTTCGGGGGGGTCACGGTCCGCCCGATCGAATCGGACCTGGGGACCGTGCATTCGAGGCGCAGGCGGGCGGGCGGATCGAATTGGGACGGTGTCGTCCGAGGAAAGCCGCGACGACGACGGCCGGCCCAGCCCCGGCCGCCGCCGCCACGAGGGGGTTCGTCAGGGTTCAGCGGTTGGCGAAGAAGGGGACGCGTCCGACGCGCTGCTGGACGCGGACCTCGAGCACGACGCGCTGGTCGTCGTCGAGGTAGCTCACGCGGACCGGCTTGTCGAAGCACTCGCTCACGTTGTCGCGCGCGACGCAGCGCCAGCGGCGCGTGCCGTCGCCTTCGCCCGACTCGGAGCGAATCTCGAACACGACCTCCGCGTTCGGCGCGATCTCTTCTTCCATGGCGGAGAAGGTGACGGCGGACTTACCGGGCGTGCGCGCACGGACGATCGTGGAGGCGTGGTAGTCGTCCATCGCGACCGCGGTGACGCGCTCGGCGCCGAGCTCGAGCTGAGGCTCGTCGGCGCGGGCCTCGGATGCGACGCCCAGGACGGCACACAACGACAGCGCGGAGGCGGCGCCGATCAGCTTGTTCAGGAGGTTCTTCGTGGTGAGGTTCTCGTTCATCGCTTGGTCCCTTTCGTCAGCATTCTCGCTGGGTGCTTTGGACTAGAGCAGGCACCGTGCCAGCGCCGCAGAGCCCTCTTCGGCCCCTCGAGCGTCTTCTTTTGAAACGAATCCGGGGTGCGCGCGTGTGGTTCGGGCAAGGCGTTGCGCGATCGACGGGGCAACGGCTTGCGCTCGCACCTTTCTCGAAAGCAAACCAGCCGGTGACCGCTACGGGGTGGTGGGTTGCAGAACAGCGGTGCGCGTGACCGCTGACGCCGACCATCGGCGCGACGTGCGAACGCGTGCGACAGGCACACCCGTCCACGCAGGGGTTGGCAGGTCACATTGGGGCGAAAGTCCCGCAGTCCGCGGGGTGGCTCAGCGGGCGATCGACTGGATGAGGTTCTTCGCCGTCTCGTTGTACTTGTCGATGATCTGCCGGAGCATGTCGAACATCTGAGAGCGCTTGTCGATGAGGCGCTTGAGCTTCATCGTCTCCACGTCGATCGATGAGTTGCTGCCGTCGCCGACGGAGCCCGCAGCGGTGTTGCCGGCGTTCATGCTCTTACCGCCTTGCTGCTGCTGGAGTGAGTTGATGTACTTCGCCATCTTCTCGATGTCGCGATCCATCTTCTTCATGATCAGCATGATCATGAGCGTGACCTTGTCCTCGACGGTGAGCGCGGGGTCGTGGAGTACCGCGTTGATCGTACCCTGGAGCCCGCGTCCGCCCTTGGCGCCGCCGCCCTTCTTGTTCTTGCCCTGACTCTTCGCGAGGCCGCCCAGCATCATCTTCAGGTACTGGTCCGGGATGCTGCCGCGGCCGCCCCCGCGCTGGATGCGATCGAGGTAGCCCTGCGCGGTCAGCGCGGAGCCCGTCAGGTGTTGCGGACGCGGTCGACGACGCACGACACGCAGCTTGCCGTCCGCGGTGCGATCCATGCGGATGCGCCCACCGAGCGCGCGCTCGATCTGGCGACGCATCTTCGGGTTCCGGCGCAGCGCGCGCTCGAGGCGGCGCGCCTTCCGCCGCGCGCCCATGATGTCGGCGAGGTCCACGCGGCGCGCGAGGGGCTTCATCGGGCGGTGATAGCCGCGGACGGCGCGGCGCCGCGCGGCGGGGTTCGGCATTCGCGGGCGGCGGCCGTTGACCTGGCGCAGGTAGCGCTCGAGGAAGCGCTGCGTCGCCGCGTCGTGACGCGCGAGCGCCTGCTGCTGCAGCTGCGCGAGGCGATGGGGGCTCTGCAGGAGCGCGTCGAATTGCGCGCCGAGGAGGAGGGGGTCGATTCCGAGCGCCTGGAGGGCCGACAAGCCGCCGTCGAGCTTCATGTGTCGAGTATCGACAGACGAAGCGCACGACGCGCTTACCCACCCGGTAATTCTGTCAGCGCCGAATGACGAAGGCGTCGACGCCGTCGGCGAGGCCGAGCCCTTCGACGTCGACGGTGCCGGAGTACGCGCCGGCAGTGGTCGTCCCGCTCACGTCGTCGCAGTACGCCGTGGCCATTGCCTGCCCCGCGACGATCAGCTCGGCGCGGACCAACGCGCCCGAGGCATCGAAGCGGAGCGAGGCCACGCCCGCGTCGCCGATCGGAGGCGTGAGCGTGACGTCGTCGAGCACCAGCGCGCCCGTGAAGGAGGCCACCAGTGTCACGTCGCCCGCGACGTCGGCGTCGCCCGCGGTCGGCGCGAGCGCGACGTCGAGCGCCGTGTCCTTCACCCAGGTCGGCGCCATCGTTCGGGCCCTCAAGCGCGCGGCGAACACGCGGCGATTCGTTTCGCCGATCGTCCCCGTGAGTCCGAAGCGGCGCGCGCCGGCGGCGAACGATCCCGCGAGGAGGAACTCACCGCCCTGTCCGGACATCTCGAGGACGTGGACCCGGTCTTCGCCGGCGCCCGCGATCTCGACGAGCGCCGAGATCCGCCCGTCGTCCTCGAGCGTGAAGAGGAAGGCGTCGAAGAGGCCGTCCGTCGGGGCCGGGATGTCGCTCCGTCGCTCGGCGAGCGCGCTGGGCGCCTGGACCGAGCCCAGCGTGTGTCCGGCGGCGTGGACGGCGCCGCTCTGTTCGATCACGACCGCGTCTCCGAAGACGTCTTCGCCGCCGTAGATCGTCGCGCCGCGCAGGCAGTCGAGGCTC